>DAHZQE010000368.1:0-3678 GCA_027409005.1 Ferrimicrobium sp.
CATCACCAAGCTGCAGGCCAGTTTGGTCGCTGCGGGATGCCAGAATTTTGTCGAGACTGCCGCGTCATACAACCCGCCACGTCGTAGAGCCAAGTCTTTGACAGCGGTGGTAGAGCCAGTGCTTGGACCGCCGCCTTCCTCTGCGCCCGGGAAGAAGGAGCACGCCAATATTATTCCTCTTGGACCTCGTAGACCGATCGTCAGCACTTGGACCATAGCCACGGAGACCGCTCCGGCGAGGCGAAAAATGTAGCTGAGGCGAACGCGGCGGGAATGCACCAGCAGGCGGGTCAGGGTTCTTCGTAGGAGGGGGAGGGTGATACGATCAGGGGAGAAGGCATAGGGAGAGCAATAAGGACTGCGCAAAGCCGTGCAGACGGAGGTCCTGATGTTGATCTTCGTGCCTGAACAAATGGCATCGCGTGTGTATACATAGTATGAGGCTTCTCTGAAAACTGCCAAGGCTTCTCCCGATGCATCCCGCGCCCCGGACTTTCCTCACAAGTTCGACTTCGTGACTTCTTCTTTCGGGTGATGTTTATGTTTTAACCTCACGTGTACTTTCCAACGATGAACGCAATGGCCAGCTCATGAAAATGCATCTGAACTTTGCGCTTGGAGTTCATCAGTCCCTAAGCTTTTGCTAGCCATGTCAGCGCCAGCGACCATCGATGGCGATGACACCGCCGAAGACGGCGCCAAGGAAGGAAAAACTAGGGTCGAACGAGAGATTAGGCAGACAATGTCATTCGCAAGCAATCGTGTGAAAGACATCACCGAAACCTTCGCAGCCGCTGCCCGACGACTACCACCCGGCCGACTTGTCAAAGATGAACTTTTCACTCTGTTCGAGTCAGTCGGGGCGCTGGAGATCATGGACCCGAAGATGGACTCTGGCTACATCCCAGAAGGCGATGAGCTCGACCCGGAATTTGATGTCTGCAAACCGCTGCTACCCAAAGAAGTACTCTGGATCATGGACGAGCTCCTTCGCTTGACGATCATCTGGCACGATGGGTACCCGCTGTCACAGACAATCTTCACATCTTTGCATATCGACCGGCTGATATCTCCGAGCAACAGCGCTCCTTACTTCTTGGCCTCGAAGGGGCAGAGTTTTGAGGAGGATCAAGGCGACAGACTGGTCCACTCAGTCTTGCGAGCCTTCTGCATTGGCTTGATCAAGATCTGTGCTCAGGTCCTCTCTGTGATCCAGTCCCAAAACTACTACGAGGAAGAGGACTTCGTCACCCATTTGTTCGGCAGAGAGCTGCTGCCGAAATGCAGTGCGGTCGATGCTATAAGACATGTCCAACGGGGGATGGACTGGCTCGAACATTCTGACTTACACATTGACCTGAAGCACGCTCTGGACGTGCGGCTGAGATTCATTAGTATGCATCTCGTGCTGCTCGTCGACCCGACGGAGTATGAATGGGTACAACTTGGTGAAGTGGTCAATGAGCTGTACGAAACACATGGCCATGCCACCGCCTGTCTGGACGCTTTCTCGGACAAGGTACAGCGACAGCTTGCAACAAGCACGCCTCCGCGACCTATGCCTGCCGTCACTTTCGACGAGGCGTACGAGAAGTGGGTTACGCTGATCAACGAGGTGATCGAGGCGAAGCGATTAACACAGCCGGCAATCTGCATGAACCCTCACACTCTGCAACGAGCGACATGGGCATTCGCGGATTGGGCTCCGGAACCCGGCACATTTACACGAGCGTACATGCAGCACTTGCTTTTCGGTGCTGAACATATCACTTTCGGCGTGACATTCTTTGATCTGCTCTTGATAGACCTTCGAGACACAGTCTTCGGAGGCCATCCATCTGCCCAGCCCGAAAGCTTCCAGATCGAAGCACCATCTGACCCGAGACATAAGACGTCTCGGATCTTGGAGCACTTCATGGACAAAGCTTTCGATGAGTATCTCAACCTCTACCGGATGGTATGTCAGAATCGCTGCCGGATTCGTCGAAACTTCACGCAAGCAATCACCATCTTCGACAAAATAGAGACCGAAGCGAAGAAGGCCGACGAGAGGTTCGATCGAGTCGATCCGCATCCAGAGTTACGTTTCGTCGTTGGAGTGGATAAAACATCGCAGCTCGGCTACTTAGCCTCATGGACGAGGCTACAGACGCTGCAGTTGATGTGCTGGAGCATCCAGCTCGGCTTCGAGACAGAAATCTATCTGCCGGATGAACTGTGCATGATGTACTGGCTTCTCCGTGCGCTTGAACGGCGCAAGAGGATGCTGCTGAAATTCCTGCAATCGAGAATCAACAAGCAGGTGCGTGCTGCAACAGCGCAAAAGATCTTCCGCGAGGCACACATGTCGGCCGCCCTTGCTGGCAGTCGTGTCTTCTTGGACAGCTTGGACTTGCGCTACGAAGCCGTCGAGGCAATGGCGGAAGCGTTGTTCTTCTTGACTGGTTTGCTGGGGAAGATGGAGGTAGTCGTTCCGCCAAAGCGAGAGTATGCGGCGGATCCTGCTCGACTGTACGAGGCACGATTGAAGCCGTTTTTAAGCATCGAAAACGATCCCATACCGTCTCTTGTGGATTTCCAGCAAGACGTTCGTGCTTTCGATGTGCCCGTCGTCGAGACCTGCAACACAATCAATAAGCAAGTCCACCGAGCCAAGTCTTGTCTCAAGAATTTGAAAAGCATGGGCGCAGCCGAAGCGCGATATCAAGGCACCGAGGACCAATGGAAAGATGAGCTTAAGCAGCTCGAAACAACGTGCGTCGCGATAGCAGTCCAGAGCTCGCAGCTGCTGCGTCTTGCCGAGAAGCGTGGGATGGAGAAGGTTGAGGGGTCGCCCAGTCTGCGCGGCGTGGCAGAGGCTGCTTCGGTCCCTCCAGAGGGCCGGTACCACAAGTGGTGGGATGTTCTTATCCTCAAAGAGGTCAAGTGAGGGCTGAGGTTGCGATAGAGCACATAGGCGAGGCGGACTATGCAGGCAACAAGGCCGGTCACACCGCATGCCTTTCCCGGCAGACAAGCCGTCGTCTACCGGGGCGTGGTCCGCTCCCGCTCCCTTCCGGGGCTTTAGCGTGCCGGCCCTTGGAGCCGTTTCGCAGAGTGCGCCACTCTGCGCCGTTGGTTGCATTGAAATCGATCTGACTTTGGCTGCCCAAGTCGGATTCAAGGAGCTCGGAAGAAATGGCGAGACTATCCCAGGTCATATAGCTAGATGTCACCGATACAAGCACAATATCGCAGCCCCGGCCATATCGCAATCACGACTCGCACACGGCAGCACTTGGAGGCGTTGACGAGCCGAGACCCTGCAAATCCTGCGTGCGCAAGATGTGCTGGCTCGACTTCCTCTCCTGTCTTAGCGCCACCCAAAGCTTTCGCTAGCCAGCTGCCGCGGGTGGGGGAAGGTGAATCGTTCTTCTTTCCCCGCGACCCTCTTCTTCTTCGCTCTAGACGACTGACTCTCGTGCACCTCAGCCTGATTGACAAGACTTCGCCCTGCCCAGCAGTGAGGACGCAGCCGTCCATCACGATGGATTGCACCGACGCGACGTGTGTGAACTTCCTGCACGGGCTTCAGCTATCCACACAAAATACACATGAGAAGTCTCAAAAGACTTGCCAGTATACGTCCAAAAGAGAAACAGAAGAGCAGCTCAAGGCCGTAGCCGAGCAGATCAGATC
>DAHZQE010000371.1:0-6066 GCA_027409005.1 Ferrimicrobium sp.
GGCTACTCAGGCCGATCGATCTTCGCGGCCGATCTTATCTGGGTGGCGCTGGGTTCCAGCGTAATAACAGCTGATGCTGGTCGATATGCACGTCGCTAAGGTGTGGAAAAGTCCGGGTAGGGCCTTCCAAGCCATCCTTGCAGGGCGTTGGCATAGGCCAGCTGGAAGCCTAACGGTTCATCGTAATCGCGTTCAAATAACGCGATGAAGAGTGTCAGGGTCAAAAAGGGATGGGCGCCGAGTTCGAATAGAGCGGCGTAGTCATGATTGACAAGGGCTTGGCGCTCGGCCGCCTCAAAGGATAGCCAAGTTGTTGCTTCTCCGCCATGGCAGTTTAAGAGCTTTCTTGCATACTCATCTTCCCACCAGGTGACCGTCGCTACTGGATTGGTTCTATAGCGTTCGACCAGCTCCGGGTCTCGGTCGATGGTGTAGAGGAACTTGTCCAACAGGTATTTACTCAACCTAAGCCTCCTTTGGGTACCAGGTGAAGTAGGCCTCCATCGTATGGAACAGATCGAGAGAATCAACATAGTCAGCCTTGACACCCTCACCAGCCACACCCATCATGAGGAGAAAATCCATGAATCCATGGGTTGCATTGCCGGGCTTAGCAAGCATGTCGAGATCTATGTTGGCAAGCGCAGTCCCCACATCCCCGCTAGCGATCCATTCGACAGCGGTGCGATCGAACTGAGGATCTGGTCCGTGGGGACCAAATTGCCGGGGCCCGCCGAGTTCCAGCGAGAGGTGGCCGGTGCCAATAATGGCGACGCGTAGGTTCGACTCCCAGCGTTCGATGATCTGACGAAGCGCACGACCCAAGGCGACGAAGCGTTCGGGTTGTGGCAAAGGAGGTGCGAAAATGTTCGTGTAAACCGGGACCACCGGCAGGTCATTTTGCGGTCTTAGTGTAATGATTGGGCAGGTAACGCTGTGGTCAAGCCGGAGCTCATTGCTAAAAGCCAGGTCGAAACCTAGGTCTAGTCCGCTTCGCAGGATATGATTTGATAGCGCGACGTTCCCCTGCAGGACCATTTTCGGCATCCCGAATTCACGTTCTTCGTTGTACCAGTTGGCATCGTAGACCGGCGCATTGCCGACAAGAAACTGAGGCATGTTGTCGAGCCATAGCTGATGAAAGTGATCGGATCCCACCAGGACTAGAAGGTCGGGTCTGGCAGTGGTAAGCGTCTCTCTAAAGGCAGCAACCTTTGCAATCCACTCCTCGGCAAATGCGGGTCGTTGGTCAACTGGCATAGTCGATGTTCGGTAGAAAAATGGGTGGTGGGTTGAGGCGATGATGGCCGCTATTTTTGCCATTTGGGATTCTCCTTCTAATCTTTGGACTCAAAAGGCTGGTCAGCTTGAAATGGGCTTGGTTCGTACCTTGCTCCGTGTTCCACATGGAGGTAGATGTCCATGCCGATCGGATTTCGCAGCTCCTCGGCTATCTGGCCGAGTAGACCAGCCGATCGCGCAAGAAGAGATACCCCACGAAGCACCTCAACGGGTATGCCCAGGTCACACAGGGCTGCACCGCATACTCCGGCACCGTTTAGTGGAAGCTGTCTGCCTAACACTGGCGCATGGACCCGTCCAATGGCGGCAAATAGAGAGAGGTGGTCGCCGTACAGACCCTCCTCACGGCACAGATCCATTAATACCGGAGTCCTCGGATCGACCTCTTTGTGTACCGGATGCCCCAACCCTGGGATGTAGAGCTTGTCTCGTTTGGCATCCTGGATGAGCCGGAGGGCAATCTCGTCCCATTCGTTCTCGGTTGTCGGATGCAGCGGAGCCTGAACGAGTGCACGATGCAAGAACCGACCAGTGTCCTCGGTTACGCCTAGGAATCTAGATCCTCCTCCAAGAAGGCCAGCGGCCATGGCTCCTTGGATGGAGTCAGGCGCCGATAGCAGGGTGAGGCGAGAGACGATGGCGGTAGGGGTAAAGCCATGATCGGCAAGTGCAACGAGCACCGCCTCGAAGATTCTTACCTCGGAGGCATTTGGCCTGCGCTGATTCAACATCCAGAGCGCCAACTCTCCGAAGCCGACCCTCCCCATCATATCCTCAGCCAGACTCTGGCCGAGGAGAGAGATTGTCCTCTCGTCGGAGCTGCCGAGGCCAGTTGGATAGCTGTCACTGTTCGTCACTTGACTTAATCCTTTGCTTCATAGATGATAACGTGCCCGGTGCTCGGAGGGACTACTGAGTAAGCCATGCCCGGATCTCTTCGCTATGTTCGCCAAGTGCTGGTGAACCCCGACGATAGGATGGAGGAGTCCGTGACAGCCCAATTGGGTTGCGAATCATCTCCATTGGCCCCCGTTGAGTGGGGACCACAACGGTAGGTTCTAACCCAAAACTCGCCGCTAGATTGAGACCCTGGTCAACGGTGGCGATTGGTGCACACGGAACGTTGGCGGCGGTGAGCACCTCGAACCACTCTTCTGCACTTTTTGCTTGAAGTAGTTCCACCAGAATCGGGCGTAGCCGTTCTCGGTGCATGGTTCGAAGTTCGTTTCTGGCAAAATCGGGATCGTCTGCCAACTGCGGGGCTCCAAGAGCCTCAGTTAACGCCCTGAACTGGCTATCATTGCCAGCTATGACCACGAGATCTCCGGTCTTGGTAGGAAGCGGCTCGTACGGGAAGAGGCTCGGATGAGCGTTGCCCATCCGGTAAGGAACGACCCCTGCAAGTACATATGCTCCGGTGTGATTTGCCAACCCGGACAGCGCGGAGGCCATCAAACTCACATCTACATGCTGACCTTTGCCGGATTGGTGGCGTTCTTGGAGTGCCGCAAGAATGCCGATCGTGGCGTGCATACCCGCCATGATATCAAAAACTGAGATACCAGCTCTATAGGCAACGTCATCTGGTGACCCAGTTAGGCTCATCAAGCCGGACATAGCCTGGACCATCAGATCATATCCCATCATGGTGGCGCCCACGCTCTTGTCGCCAAACCCAGTGATAGATGCATAGATGAGGTGAGGATTTATACCCGCGACAGTATCGAAATCCAGTCCGAATCGCTTGAGCTGCCCAGGTTTGAAATTCTCAATCATAACATCGGATCTCTGGATCAAGGTTTTCGCAAGTTCGAGGTCAACCGGGTCCTTCAGATCGAGGACGATCGATCGTTTGTTTCTGTTGACACTTGTGTAGTAAGTTGCTACCCCATCATGCTCCGGGGGCATCCAAGTTCGCGTGTCGTCACCCTTGGGTCCTTCTACTTTGACCACCGTCGCGCCCAGGTCGGCGAGGAGCATGGTTGCGTATGGACCCGCAAGAATTCTTGAAAAGTCGGCTATCAGCAGTCCTTCAAGAGGCCCAGCCTTTCCTTGTTCAGTGTGATCAGCCATAGATCGATCGATCACCCCTTCCTTTGTAGTTTGTCCGCTGTCCGGATGATTGTCCGAAATAAGCCTAGCTTCGATCTCTGTCGAATGTCAATCGAAGAACGTGGGATCGTGGGTTGAACGGCTAAGCGATTTGGGAGGGTATCGACATGAAGCGAGCTATATCGGCTTGGATCGCCCCTTGTTTCTCTAGTAGCGCTGGAAGGTGGCGTTGCACTAAGTCGTTGACCGAGGTTTCGGCGGCGGAGGCGTTTACATTCATCGAAGCGATGACTCGGCCGGCGGTATCTCGTAGTGGCACCGCGACAGAACGTATCCCGAGCGCTAGTTGTTGATCTGTTAGAGCCCAGCCTCGCTCACGTACTTGACTAAGATCAGCGAGGATCTCCTCCTCGGACGGTTGCCAACTAGCACTGACTCCAGCTCGACTGGGACTGTGCAGCGCCTCGCTTAGCTCCTCTGGGGTGAGAAACGCCAGTATCGCCTTGCCGAGGGAGGTGGCGTAGGCCGGAAATCGAGTACCGATGTGCACGGAGATGCCGACGATCTTCGGAACGGCGACGCGTGCGACGTAGATGATGTCGGATCCATCGAGCTGGGCGATGGAGCAAGATTCGTTGGTGAGCTGTACGAGGTCGGTGAGGTGGGGGCGCACGAGTTGCCACAGACCTTGAGATGCAGTGTAGGCCAACCCGAGATCTAGAACTTTTGCGGTTAGCGCATAGCCGACGTTGGTGGCTCGCATGTATCCGAGCTCCTCAAGTGTTAGCGCGATCCTGCGAGCGGTTGGGCGAGCCAAGCCGGTTCGAGAGGCAAGCACTGGTAAAGATAGTTCGACCTCTCCTGCTTTAAAGGCAACTATCACGTCGAGACCGCGAGCCAATGCTTCAATAAAATCTGGCGTTTCGCTGCGTCGTGTCATAGGTGATCTTGATCTCCTTGGGATGCCTGAATTGGTGTGGCTCTTTAGGCACGTAGTCTAGGTGCGCCTCGCTCTCATGGTAGAACCGATTGAGTCTGCGGGCGGTGATTGAAGTGCAAGCTACGACAGACAAACGATCGCTAGCTGAATCTCCTGTGTCGTTGACCGAGGTGTAAGACTAGGAGCGTCCAGTAACCCAACCGCGATCTCATCGTTGTGGAGGAGACCGCGCTTCAGACCTTCTCTTGATCTCATCATCTTTGCAACCCTTGTGAGATCTCCCTAACCTTTTGTGCTTGACATCACGACTCTCTTGGTTTAGCATGATGGGCAGTCATATGACCGAAGAACGGACAAATGTCCGTTCAAATTAGAGTTGCCCGATGACAATTGGACACGAAGGGGGAGTTGTGATGGAGGAAGCGAAGCAGACGATGCCGCGGGACGGACAGCCAATAGTCTTTCGTGATGGAGTTGTTGTCTGCATGGACCGTGGTCACCAGCTGCTCTCTCGTGCGGACGTATTGATCCAAAATGGTCGGATCGCCGCCATCGGGCCAGCGTTAGCTGCTCCTACCGACTGCTTCGCCATCGACGCCTCGAACGGTATAGTTATGCCGGGCATGGTCGACACTCATCGCCATCTTTGGCAAACTGCCATGAGGGGCTATGGTGCGGATTGGACTCTCACCCAATACTTTGTCTGGTACTACCTACAGTGGGGAAAGGCGTTTCGACCAGAGGACATCTACGCCGGGAATCTATTGGGCGCGGTGGAGGCGATCGATGCTGGCGTCACCACAACCGTTGATTGGTCGCACGGTTTGCAGACGATAGAGCATGCTGAGGCCGCCGTTGATGCACTGGAATCGGTGCCGGGCCGATACATGCTCGCATATGGGAATATCCAGCAGGCTCCTTGGGAGTGGGCTACGTCTCCAGACTTCGCCTCGTTCGTCAACACTCAGCGGAGTCGAGCCAATAGTAATGTTGCGCTCCAGATCGCATTCGATGTCACTGGAGATCCGGCGTTTCCAGAACGGACGGCGTTCGAGGCTGCCCGTGCTCTTGGCTTGGCCGTTACCACCCACGCGGGGGTCTGGGGCGCCACCAACGACATCGGCATTCAGCAGATGTTCGATGCTGGTTTCATGACTCCGGAGACCGTATATGTGCACGCGGCCTCATTGACTGCAGATTCATACCATCGAATTGCAGCAACCGGCGGATCGGTCTCGGTATCTACGGAGAGCGAGGAGAGCGCTGGCCAGGGTTATCCGAGTACTTTTAGGCTCCGAGAGTATGGGATCCCGGCCTCGTTATCGAATGACACCAGCGTATGGTGGAGTGGCGATCTTTTCTCGGCGATGCGTGCGACGCTCGGTGCCGATCGAGCGATGGAGCACCTAGAACATCACCAACGCGAAGACACTCTTACCCACTGCACGTTGAGGGCGGAGAATGTTGTCGAGATGGCGACTATGGGCGGCGCACGCGCTCTGGGGCTGGATGGCGAGATTGGAAGCCTTGAGGTAGGCAAGAGAGCGGATGTGGTTCTTGTCAAAAATGAGGCATCACCTGCGATGTTCCCGCTTCTGAACCCCTACGGGCATCTAGCTTTTCAGGCACAGCGAGCCGACGTTCACACCGTTTTGATTGACGGGAAGATGGTCAAGTACGAAAACCGCTTGCTCGGCGTTGACTTCACTGCCGTGAGGAGGCGTATCGACACCACCATCGACCATCTGCAGTCAACGCTCGGAGAGGACGCA
>DAHZQE010000381.1:0-4029 GCA_027409005.1 Ferrimicrobium sp.
CCATCGTTGGCTGCGATCACGATTAGCTCTCCGTCGCTTGTGAAAAATGGGTCATAGGGGTAGAGACTTGGGTGGGCGTTACCCATTCGGAACGGAACCACTCCACCCATAGTTACGGCAGCGGTGTGGTTGACGAGACCAGAAAGTGCCGACGTCAGCAGGCTCACCTCTACATGCTGTCCTTCACCCGATGTCGTCCTCTCGTGCAAGGCAGCGAGGATTCCCATTATGAGATGCAAACCCGCAACTATATCGAATACAGAGATCCCGGCTCGATAGGCTGGCCCATCCGCCTCGCCCGTCAGGCTCATGAGGCCAGACATCGCCTGGATCATGAGATCATACCCCATCATCTCCGAACCAGGAGGCTTAGTTCCAAACCCAGAGATTGAAGCGTAGATGAGCCGCTGATTCTGGCTCCGCAAGGACTCATAGTCAAGCCCAAATCGAGCTATCTGCCCCGGCTTGAAGTTCTCAACCAAGATGTCGGCACGCTCTGCAAGTCGACGGGCCACAAGCTGATCATCAGGGTCGCGAAGGTCTAAGACAATAGAGCGCTTGTTCCTGTTGATCCCCAAGTAGTATGTCGAAACATCACCACGGACTGGAGGTTTCCACGTCCGAGTGTCATCGCCTGCTGGACTTTCGACCTTGATCACTGTGGCACCAAGATCACCTAGAAGCATGGTGGCATAGGGCCCGGCCAGGATGCGAGAAAAGTCAGCCACTATCAGACCCTCTAACGGGCCACGATCATGAGTATCGCGATCACCACTCGTGGAGTCCATGCAAGCATCCTTCCTAATGTGCCAACTCTTCGTATCCTAGTGGTCTGGTCTTTTATGCTGGCCAGCGCGCCGAGTTCGCCAATCTAGCACCAACCTGTGAAGGATAGTAGAACGCCAATGAACGATAGCGATATCGACCCACTATCGCTTTGTGCATACTCAAAAGCCTCTATGGCATGTCATATCCAGAGTTGCCTTCTTCGTAGATTCCGATTACTATCCCAGTTTTTGACTCCGGCGAATGCTATGTCGCAGCTGTACTACTCGCGCCAGCCCAAGAAGAAAGACGAACAGACCGCCGAGAATAACGCCAAAGAGGATAGCGACTCCAACCGGCATCCTTGCACTCGCGGCCGGAAAATGAATCACAACGGAGGCCAGGTTCTGCAGAATGAAGATAAGAATCGCGATCAAAACCACCAGACCGAAGACCGATCCCAACCAGACCCGTGATGTTCTCGTCGATTGAGCACGCGCGACTAATGGAACCTTGCTCGCCTCCGTGGATTGAGCGCCCTCTGCATCCCCCTTAAGCTGCTCGCGACCTACTCCATCCGACTCCGGCACCTGTGCATCGTGTTCTTGCTCCATGGAGTGGAGCCTACTATCGATGGCTCACAGAGGTCACCCTCGCTCGATGGTATCGGCGTTAAACGATCCTGCCCGACTCCCTTTGGCTATTGAAGTCGCTCAACAGTGGCAAAAAGCGATACAGGTCGTGCGTTACCTTAGGTTATCTAAGCCGGACAGCGCTATCGGGCTTGGTCGAGGGAGGAACGAATCTCTGAAACAAAGCTGGCCAGCTCGGTCGGTGACTGGCCCTCTAGGACTCGTCGGAGCAGGGCTGATCCGACCACCACACCATCTGCACCCGCCTCGACCACCGCTGCCGCCTGAGCTCCACTGGATATCCCGATACCGATGAGCACCGGAAGTGAGGTACGAGGCCGGATTCGAGCAGCTATCGCGGTCGCAGTCTCAGCTAGCTCAGCTCGCTCACCAGTGACACCCATCAACCCGACTCCATAGACGAAGCCCTCGGCGACCGCCACTATCGCGTCCAAGCGCTCGAGCGAGGTCGCTGGCGAGACCAGTTGCACGGTCTCGAGCTGGGCCTTGCCAGCAGCAGTTCGCCACTCGCCCACCTCCTCGATAGGCAAGTCCGGGATGATCACTCCATCAACACCGGATCGGCGTAGCTCCGTAACGGCACGTTCGATGCCCATGTGATGGAAGAGGTTGTAGTAGGTCATAACGACAACTGGGACCGAAAACGAACGTGAACGCAGCTCGCTCAACACCGAGAGAGGAGTCACTCCACGAGCCAATGAGAGTTCGCCAGCACGTTGGATTACCGGACCGTCCATACTCGGGTCAGAGAAGGGAATTCCGATCTCGACCGCATCAGCTCCACACTCGACCACCAGGTCCACCAAGGAGAGCCAATCCGGATCGACGCCAGCCATCACATAGGGGACGAGGAGGCGACGACCCTGTCCTCTCAAGTTCTGTAGAACGGTCTCAAGCACCACGCCCTCCCTCGAGAAATCCAAGTCGTTCCGCTATCGTCTCTGCATCTTTGTCTCCACGCCCAGAGAGAGTGAGTACAATCGAGGTTCCCTCAAGCTCTGGCTTGTGCGCCAGCAACCAGGCGATCGCATGGGCTGACTCAAGCGCACAAATGATCCCTTCAGTCCGAGCAAGCAGCTGCACCGCCTCCACAACCTGGTCATCACCGACCTGATCGTAACGTGCTCGGCCGATCGCGCTCAGGTGGGCGTGTTCGGGTCCAACACCCGGATAGTCCAGTCCCGCTGAGATCGATGAGGCCTCGTTCACCTGGCCAAACTCGTCCTGTAGAAAGAATGACTGCATCCCGTGGACGATACCACCGATCCCACGCCCGATGGCAGCACCACCCTCCGGCTCGACACCTACCAGGCGTGCAGGGGTGTCGACAAAACCGGCGAAGGTTCCAGCCGCGTTCGACCCTCCCCCAACGCAGGCGACGACCCAATCCGGAGTTGTGCCGGTCGCCGCTAAATACTGCTCTCGAGCCTCATCTCCAATTACGCGCTGAAACTCACGCACCATCCACGGATATGGATGGGGTCCCATGACGCTCCCAATGCAGTAGTGGGTATCGTCAAGGGCTGCGACCCAGCTGCGCATAGCCTCATTCACCGCGTCCTTGAGCGTCCGCGAGCCCGAAGTGACCGTCTCTACTTCTGCCCCGAGCAGCCTCATCCTAAAGACATTCAACGACTGCCGAGCAATATCGACCTCGCCCATATATACCTTCGCATCGAGACCGAGCAACGCCGCGGCAGTCGCTGTTGCCACACCGTGCTGTCCAGCGCCGGTCTCGGCTATCAATCGCGTCTTGCCCATACGACGTGCTAGCAGGGCCTGGCCAATGACGTTGTTGATCTTATGCGATCCGGTATGAGCTAGATCCTCACGCTTCAACCAGACCTCGGCACCCAGGTGTTCAGAGAGTCGTTCAGCCAAGTAGAGGAGGGTGGGCCTGCCGGCGTAGTTCGCTAACGTCGATGCATACTCCTCGCGAAACCCGGGATCACTCCAGGCTTCACGGAACGCAGACTCAAGTTCGAGTACTGCGGGCATTAGCGACTCTGGAACGAATCTGCCTCCGAACTCGCCAAACCTCCCGGTGGCATCCGGGGTGCCCATCATGCTCGTCATCACCTATCTCCTTCGTGTTCGCATACAACCATGCAGTCGGGCTAGTTATCTGTGTGCAGCAACAATAAAATCGTGCACCTTGGTTGGATCTTTGTGACCTGGGCTCCGCTCCACACCGCTCGAGACATCAACCCCGAATGGATCCACCAAGCTGGTGGCGTAAGCAACGTTGTCGGCGTCCAACCCACCAGCCAGGATAAGCCGGCCAGAGATGCGAGTGTGATCCAGAGTACTCCAGTCGAATGCCTGACCTGAACCCGGACGAGGTCCATCGACAAGAATCGCCCACGACTGATAGAGAGCAACTCGTTCGCTCAGATCCTCCCCAGCCGGAATAGCCTTGATAACGTGGGGAATCCGCTCACTTAAGTACGCCACCTCCTGTGGCGACTCCGAGCCATGTAACTGTGCCCCACTCAGGCCGAGAGAATCCACCAGCGCGACCTCTGCGACGCGAGGATCTACGGTGCATCAGCTGCGTTACTTATCGCAGCCGCGTTAGATAGAGGAGATCTTGAACGGCTGATTCGCTTTA
>DAHZQE010000383.1:0-9423 GCA_027409005.1 Ferrimicrobium sp.
ACGCTTTCACCCCGCGCCTTCCCCACACACGTGTCCCCTGCGTCAATTCCACCCTGCGCCGACCCTGATGCCCTCCACAGCACCCCAAGCACGCTCGTGGCACGTCTACCGTCTACTCATTCCGGTGCATCGTCCTCGTTCCTCTAAGTCACGTCCCATGCACCTACGAACATGAATCCAGCCACGAGACTGGTGTCGAGAGATTCTCAGTAACCCGGCTTCTTACTGCTGCGATCGATGCAAAACGGCTGAGCCTTGCAGTCCGCGATGGTCGGGCAGTACCGTGCTTATATGCAAATTGAACGCTTCTCGACGACGCTTTCAGTCCATATCAAACTCTTGGTATAGATGCGCATAGCGGTCGAGGATGTGAGGTGCAAATAGAGGATGCGCAGGGGGGCAGGGTGGAATTGACGCAGGGGACACGTGTGTGGGGAAGGCGCGGGGTGAAAGCGTGGTGATTTGCCGCCCGGCTGCAGTCAACCACGACCCGGCGGCGTGCTGGCCACGCGAGCTAGTCCGATCTCGGCGCTGGTCGCCGTGACGCCGTGCGGGGCGTGCCGCGGCCGTCCTCGTGCTGTCAATCAACGTTGGTGCTGGAGTGACTCTGCACCGCCTGCTACGTTATCTCGATCCTGGCCTTTTCCTGGGGCTCGCTGATTGCGCACGCCTTCCCGCAATGAAGTGCGCCGGTTGAACCGTTCACGTTCTTGAATCCTGGCTGCAGGATGGCCCGACGATCGTCTTCTGGACTGGCATGTCTCCAAAGCTTGCCTAGGATGGGGTGGGGGCCGAGGGAAACGACCTCAACACACTCACTGTTGCAATGGGTTCATCATATCCCAGCAGGAATCAAGTGCGGCCGAGGTCTCGGAAGTCTAAAGAGATCGTGGTCCCAGTACATGCCGGACGCATCCTGGCTTTTTCGCGCAGCACGCTCGCCAAAGTAGGTATGCGATTGTGCTGACCGGCGCGTCACCGGATGTCTACAGTCCAGTTACCGCGGAATTGAAGAGCCAATACTGAAGGGAATCAAGTGGAAATCAGCACGCGATAAGGATTGATTACGTCCATCCAGGAATCCCAGGTGCCGCGGGTTTCCATTAAAAAAAAAAGATGGCCCTCTGGCTGTTCATCTGAATGGTTTAGCTTCTGAGAGTGCCTGTCCTCATCCACTCTTTTTATGTAGTTCAAGCGAGCAAGCAGGGTGCCACTCAGCTGTCCATGTTCACAAGACTTGTCAGCAGCAACGTCGACGGCAGCGGTCGGATGCCGACCGGCCATGAGTACGGAGTTGAACGTCAGCGTCCCGTCAGACTGGTCAGCCTGTCGTTGTGGGCCGGTGCTAGATTCTTCTCGCGCATGAGTACAGACACATGCTTACTGAGGCGGGGACGCAGGCGATGCTAACTGATGCTCGTACTTGCCTGCTCTCTCCGATGCGACGTCCTCGCGAGTCACGTTGAGCTGGCCTTTCGGCAGCCCCATGGAAGCCAAGAACGTGAGACCGTCCTTCCACTCCTTCGCTCTTCGCTCCTCGCTCCACTTGAGTTCTTCGCCCATCAGGTCAATGACGTAGGGCAGCGCCTCCAAGGCCGCCTGCGCGTCCAAGAATGCCAGACGGGTGCGTCGCGAGAGGACATCCGCCGCGGTCTGCGCGTACTCGTGCCGAACGGCGTAGCGGACCTCGCCGTCGACGAAAGGGTATAGAGCCGCGATGCGCTTGCCCCGGACCGGGAAGCGCTGCTCGGTCGGGTCACACAACGCCGCGACGCTCCATGCGCGGTCACCGTAGGCGGTGCACAGGTGCTTGGCGACGTCGGGGTCGATGCCGTAGTGCTGGATGAGGTTGATGTAGAGCGTCTTCGAGAAGCCGTGGGCGCCGATCAAGCGCACGTTTTGGGTCTTGCAGCCGCCATCGAGCACCACGTTCTCGTGACATCCCTGGACCCCGCTGATCAACGGTGGGCTGACCACGGGTCGTGGTTTGATCCCGAATTCCTTGATGGCTTCGTCGACAGCTTCCTCGGCCATCTGGCGGTAGGTGGTCCACTTCCCACCCGAGATGGTGATGAGGCCGGATCGAGACGTCGTGACCAGGTGATTGCGCACGAGACCCTCCGACTTCGACTTGTTCGGGTCGCGGACGAGAGGGCGGATCCCGGACCAGGCGGCCAGAACGTCGCTGCGGCGGACGTTGACCTCGTCCTGCAGGTAGTTCCGCACTTCCTTCAGGATCCACTCGATCTCCTTCTCCCCTGCCTCCGGGTTCGCCGTGATGTCGCATGGCGTGTCCGTCGTGCCCGCGATCGTGTTGCCCTCCCATGGTAAGCAAAAGACGACACGTCCGTCGGAGGTCTGCGGATCGATGAGACCGATGTTGGAAGGCGAGTAGTAGCCGGGCAGGACGACGTGCACACCCGAGCTGGGCGCAACAATCTCGGGGACGGTCTGGTCGTCCATTTTGCGGATCGAGTCGGTGAAGGGTCCGGTCGCATTGATGATGCCTTTGGCTCTGATGACGAACTCATCGCTGCCCTTCCCGTCCTTCTCCGTGATCAAGTCTTTCACCCTGGCGCCCGAGATCCTGCCATTGGCGTCCTTTTCGAGCCCCGTGACCTCCATGTGATTGACCAGAGTGGCGCCGTACAGCGCGGCGGTCATTGCAAGCGACACGTTCATCCGAGCGTCGTTGTGTGCGCCATCGTAGTAGACCACGGCGCCCCACAGATTGTCCTTCTTCAGCATGGGAAAAGCATCCAGAGCCTTGCTGCGGGTGAGGAAGTACGAGGTCTCGATGTTCTCGGAGCCAGCCAGTAGATCGTAAAACTTGGCCCCGGCCCAGAAGTATGGCGCTTGCCACCACTTCTGCACGGGGATCATGATCGGCAGCCACGACGAGAGATGCGGCGCGGTGTTCAAGAAGTATCGCCGCTCGCGCAGCGCCTCTCTCACAAGCTTGTACTGGTCGTAGTCGAGCTGGAAGACGGCCTTCTCCAAGTATCGTACTCCGCCATGGACCAGCTTAGTGCTCTTGCTGCTGGTTCCCGCCGCAAAGTCATCTCGTTCCACCAGCGCGACTTTCAGCCCCCGGGTAACTGCATCAAGCGCGATTCCAGTGCCCGTAGCGCCGCCACCAATGACCAGAAGATCGTACGGCTCCGCTCTACGGCCTCCTGCCCGCGCTCGCTCTCCCTCCGAGGCCTTCGCAGGTGGATTACTGACCGAATTGACCGCCGACCCCGCGCTCGCCTTCAGATCCGCAATCTGCTCAGCCCTCGACTTTTGGCGCGGGAAATTGGGCGGATGGAAGGCGCCCGGCTGACCATAGGTCGGCGGCGGAACCGCAGCGGCCTCGAGGCCGGGGACATTCCGCGGCCGGAGAACGAAGTACAAGGCGCCCGCGCCGACCCCACCCGCCGCCGAGGCATACCCCAGCGCCTTCAGCATGCGTCCGCCAGAGCGGCGAGCGGCCATTACTCGTCAAGGGGCGAGAGAAGGGGGGAGAAGACGGACGCGCTCGCGGTTGAAGAGGGTTTCCAAAGGCAGGGGGTCCGGCGGGCTTTTGCAAGCGGCCTTGAAAGCTCCACGGTGCTGGTGCACTGCGATGAGGTGTTGGGTTTGCGTCAAGATGGCTGGGGATGTTGGAGGCGCGAAGGGGCTGCGGTGGGCACGTCGCCCCCCAGCATGGCACATTGGTGGCTATATGTGTCAAGCGATGCCTGCCGAGGGAGGGCGGTGCAGTGGACAGTCGGCGATCAGGCGAGGGGGAGGCGACGGGGAGCCGTCGTTTGCGCAGTCGACGATCCATCCCGACCACCACATGCTCGTCGGTCTTTTCGCCCGAGATCGCATGGAGAGTTTAGGCTCGGTCAGGCGGTCCGACGACTACGTGAGGTTCGGAGCACTAGTCAGCTTAGGTCATCTCGCGTAGGTAAAGCTCGGCCCTCGTCCATGTGCCGAGCCTGATCCGGTCTGATTCGGTGCTTCTGCGAGTACCACAATATCCATGTCATTCCCGTCCATAGCCTCGAGGGCCAATCATATGGGGGGGAAAGGAAACGGCAGATGGTGTTGGCGTACGAATGCATGTACTCTGCAGATCGAACAGATTTTGATTTACAGGCTGCTAGAGAGGGGTTCAACGCCCTGAGGCCAGTGTGGTGTCGCTTCGACTTTCCACACATTTTTCTTTTCACACGTCGACAAAATTTGAGAAGAAGTGAATTGCTATAGAACAATATGTTTTTCACCAAACTCGAGACTCACTCGTAACAAGCTATCTCCCATTGTCTTCCGTCGACAATCTGTTGCTAAAGTAGGGATTGCACACCTTTTCGCACAGTATCTTTAGTCTGTCGGGCAGTCCGGCCGGATTCAGACTATCTTCTCTGGCTTGTTCGATTCCGTGACTGCGTCACTCTTTTTATCGTTCGACCCCTTGTTCGATGTCGGACGAAAGATCTGTTGCAAGCCCATCCACGGTGTATTGACCGGGCTTTCACCGGTAAAAATGAAGGCATCGTACAGCCAGCCGCCGAGAAGACATCCGATGAAGGGGGCGACGATCGGAATCTAGGACAGGGTTAGTCGTGCGATAGCTCAAGTCAAAGCAAGCACTTTTCTGCATACCCAGAAATAATATGAGCCAGCAGTCCAGACATTGTTGCCGTATCCGAGAAAGTAGCTCATCAATCTAGGGCCGAAGTCCCTTGCGGCGTTTATGGCATATCCTGTCTCCCATCCCCAGCAAGCGCCTATGCCGAAGATGACGAAGAACACTGCAGTCGCAAGGTTAGCCCACTTTCTCGTGGCGGCAAATAGTGAGAAAATTGAGGTCGCGAATTGGGAATACTCACATCCAAGGGGCGTGAGCGGGCCGGCGCCGATGTTCCCATCATCCTTTAGGGCGTAGATGGAAAACATCAAGATGGCGCTTGCTATGATCTCGTCGAAAAATTGGCCTGTGGTGGTCATGAAACTGGCCGGATAGGTGCAGAAGATGCCAGCAGTGGCGTGGTTGGAGTATCCGGGGACGGTCCGAATGCCTGGCTCGAGAGTTAGCGAGATGCTCGCAGCTGCTCAATCTTTGCCAGCTCTTACCCGGTCCTCCTTCGTATGCATCGATGGCCAGCTTGTAGTCTCCGTAGACCACAGCTGACGCGCACATGGCGCCTAGAGTCTGGGCCAGCGCGTAGATGGGGAACTTGCGCCACGGGAACTTTCGAAAGACGCAGTTGGCTAGAGTGACGCACGGGTTGATGTGCCCGCCACTTATGCCCGACGCGTAGACTCCCAGCATGACACCGATACTGTGACCTTGTTATTCCCATTCAGGGACCGAACAGTCCCAGACTAGACTCACCCCCATGCCCACGAGATGGACTGGTAATTGCCCTTCTGTTCATTGCTCAGGACCACCTGCGCCACCCCTCCGTCGCCGAAGAGGATGAGGATGAAGGTCCCGAAGAACTCAGAGAAGGGCTCCCGAAGATGGTGGCGGATGCGTGGCCAGAGAAGCTCTGAGCCAGCGGGGTCCATGTCCTCACGAGCGCCGTCGTGGTCGATAGGCGCGCCATGCTCCGCGTACGGAATGTGCTGCTGCGGCAGATCGACTTGTCGGGGGTAGACATTCTCGACCTTCTCGATCTCTATGCCGCCGTCCATGTTGGCCGTTGTGTGTGGTATAGAAGCTGAACCTGTGTGGCGATACTGGGCCTCTCCCGTTCCTCATGCCGCATGGCACGCAGCCGGCTTTATATATGCTCCGGTGCATCTCCATCGCCCGCCCCCTGGAACACAGCCGCCGTGGTCGCGCTCGGGCAAGAGGTCCGCGTGGTGGCCTTGGACTCCCAGGACTGGACGCGAGGACCCATAGCGTAGATGACGGACGGGGCGGCGGCTGCAGACGGCGAGGCGCCGCGCCCTGGGAGTATGGGATCAGGCTCGCGGGAGAGCGTTGCCCTCGTCCTGCCTGCGTACGGCCGGGACGTGGCTGTCGAGCGGGGCCGCGTCTGACTTTCGCTCGGAGTGCCGACATGCAGCGCGCCGCGGGCTCAGCCAGGCGCCCGGTCCCTGCCCTGCTCGTGACATCTGCACCCCGGAGGCGGATGCCGCGACCCCGCAGTCCCGGCCGCAGCCCCACGCACGGCGCGGCCGGCCCGGCACCAGATCATTCTTCTCGCCTTCCTGCCTGGGGCGGCGCGAGTCACGCCCCGTCGGTCGTTTGGGCCCCGCGCGCCCCCCCCGCTGCGGCGGCTACTGCACTGCCTGCCCGCGGCTCTCCCCGCTCGTGCGCGCACGCCAGGCACACAGATACTTCGCGCCCTTCGGTCTTGTCTCCCGCGCATCTGCGCATCTGTGCACGGCGTGTTTCGGCATGTCGCTCTCGCACGAGGGAGGATGCTCGGCCGTGTGCCCCGAGATGTCGGGGTCGAGACACCGTCTGGACGGGCTGTCCGCGAGCACCCAGTCTCCGCATCGGCCAGAGGATGGAGTACAAAAAGCAGAGCAATCACGGACATGGCGGCGTTGACCCCATCCATATGCACCATCATCACTGCAATTGCCCGCTGCGCCAGCCGCCCATCCCCGACCGCAACCGCGATAACCCTACGCCCCCTCCAACATGGCTTCCAACGGAGAAATTCGTCGGCGCCATCGATCAAGGCACCACGAGCACGCGGTTCTTGATATTCGATCGCACCGGAAACCCGGTGGCTTCCCACCAAGTTGAGTTTGCCCAGATGTATCCTCGCTCAGGGTAAGTCGCGCTCGAGCCTTCGCCCCTTCCGTTTCAGGGCCCCGCCCTAACAGCGCCGCTCAGTTGGCACGAGCATGATCCGATGGAGCTCGTTTCTTCCGCCGAAACGTGCATTGCCAAGGCCCTCGAAGACTTCCAGCACACCCTTGGTCACCGCGCGGACCAGATCGTGTCGGTCGGCATCACCAATCAACGTGAGACCACCATTGTCTGGGACTGGAAAACAGGCGAGCCGCTGCACAATGCCATCGTGTGGACCGACGTCCGGACTCAACAGCTCGTGCGGGAGCTGAAGACAAAGCCCGGAGCGGACAAGCTACAGGACATCTGTGGCGAGCCGCTGTCAACCTATCCGTCAGCCGCAAAACTCCTCTGGATCATTCGCAACTCACCCCAGGCTCGGGAGGCATACGAGCAAGGGCGGCTTGCGTTCGGCACAGTGGACACTTGGCTGATCTACAAGTTGAATGGCGGCCCATCCCAGAATGTATTTGTCACGGACGCGACGAACGCTTCCCGGACGATGTTCATGAACATCCGAACTCTGGAGTACGATCCGGCGTTGCTGTCGTTCTTCGAACTCGATACCTCCAAAATTCACCTGCCTCGGATCGTGCGGTCGTCAGAAAAGGCCGCATTCGGAAAGATTGGCACAGGTCTTTTGGCAGGCGTTCCGATAACCGGCTGCGCTGGGGATCAATCTGCTGCTCTGGTGGGTCAAAAGGGGTTTAGCGAGGGCATGGCCAAGAACACATACGGCACGGGCTGCTTCCTCCTCTACAACGTGGGGCAGGAACCGGTCCTGTCGCAGCATGGGCTCATGAGCACTGTTGCTTACTACTTCGGCGACAAGCCAACCTATGCCGTCGAGGGAAGCATTGCCGTGGCCGGATCCGCAGTCAAGTTCATCATGAACAACTTCGGATTCATCCAGGAAAGCCACAAGATCAGCGAGCTTGCGGAGACCGTAGAGGACAGTGACGGATGCACCTTCGTCACTGCCTTCAGCGGCCTTTTCGCACCTTACTGGATCGACAGCGCTCGCGGCACCATCTTCGGTATCACGCCCCACACGCAGAGGGGCCACGTGGCTCGCGCGACACTCGAAGCCACCTGCTTCCAGACGAAAGCGATCCTCGACTCCATGGAGTCGGACAGCGGCAAGCCCTTGGCGGAGTTGGCTGTCGATGGGGGCATGAGCAACTCCGACCTGTGCATGCAAATGCAGGCCGACTGCACCGGCATCCGGGTAAGGCGGCCGTACATGCGCGAAACGACAGCGCTGGGCGCTGCCATCGCCGCGGGCCTGGCATCCGGCGTCTGGGATTCGATCGAGGAGGTGGAGCGGACGGTGCAGGGAGGGGACGATGTCTTCGAGCCTCGAAGCTCTGCAGAGGAGAGGAGCGCCAAGTTCGGCCGGTGGTCGAAAGCGGTGCAGATGTGTCGCGGGTGGGTGGACGGAAAGGACGAGTAGGGCCGCCGCGCGCGCACGGTACGTAGACGTTCTCCGCAGACTGGCAGAAGAGTCTTGGCGTACGAAGCCTTGATCCTGACCTTCCTGGCCACGATACCAGCCCGTCGCCGATCTGCACCGATTGGAGTTGGTGAGGTCGTGCTGTCGATCGTGCTACACTGGGCAGCACGTGGATGCATCCCGGCACCCCAGGCCGAGACCAGGGCGTTGTCGCATCCCGATCCGCAAGCCTCGGCCGCTGCCTCGGCATGTCATCACTCGACAGGCCAATCTGCGCGCAGCCTTCGGGGCCCCAGAGACCCCTCATGCCACAGCTTTTCGATTTGCACCCCAGGCTGCGTATCCCTCGGCTTTAACTAACCCTCCCAAACCCATTATGTAATGTTTCCATCCCCGGTTACGCACTGGGATAATCGTGCCCGACTTCAGAGTTGACCTTCATCCTTCCATCCCTGTCGACTGTGTGTCCGCACCGACGGGCGTTCCGTTTGCACCTCTCCTCTTGTCTGGGGCCGCTCGCTCTGCGTCGTCCTGTATGCCCTCGTTAACGTTCGCACAGGCGCCCAGCAGCACCCTACGAGTCTAGCGGGAGGTCGCGCTTCGATGCTGCGGGCAAGATGAACCCGGCATCCGACGTATCGTTAGTTCTTCCCTCGCCCGTGCATCTTCGGTGGCCTGACAAAGGTCCGCACAGCTGCAACCTGTGCCAGACGAAAAAGGTCAAATGCAATCGGACCAGACCGCGTTGCAGTCGCTGCCAACGCCTTGGTCGTGTCTGTGTCTATGATGAGAGGAAGATGCCGGGCGCCAGGGTGCGCGAGGTAGAGAAGAAGCTGCTCGACCTTGAGGCCTGCCTTAACCGTGTCGGCGCCCGATTGGAAGATCACATTCGGGACAGCACTGTTGCTGGGACTTCTCCAGGACCTTCTTGCCACGTCAACCATGCTCTTCTCCCCACGGGACCCGGACGCGACCGCCTTCCAAATCGCTCGATGGACGAAGCGTTTTCGGCCGTCGATTTCAGCAACGACGGTACCGAACTGCGAGCTCTGGATAGCCATCAGTGGTCTCTGACCGCGACAGACCAGCCTCCCGTGGGTCTGGGACATCTTCTTGCGCAACAGTTCGAAATGGACTCCAAGCCCACCGCCATGAGCTCGAGAGTCAGCGAGGTTACCGACGCGTG
>DAHZQE010000404.1:0-13242 GCA_027409005.1 Ferrimicrobium sp.
ATCAGCAGGCGCAGATTCGCGTTCAGCTGGCGGCCTCACTTCAGGCCATCCTCACCCAGCAGTTGATCCCACGATGTGATCAACCAGGACGGGCTGTGGCGGTGGAGGTTTTGGTGGCGACCTCAGCGGTACGCAACGTAGTAAGAGAGGCCAAGAGCCATCAGCTCTATTCGATCATGCAGTCAAGTGCACAGATGGGGATGCAGACTATGGATTCGGCACTTATAAGGCTAGTTAAATTAGGGCACATCTCGCGTGAGGCTGCACTTCTTGCGACTACCAACCAGCGAGAGCTCTATGAAGCGATGGGGGGGTTGGGTGCTCGAAACCTATGAATACCGTGCCCGCGACACCAAGGGCAACGTAAAGCAGGGGGCAATCGATGCCGACAGTCGTGAGGCGGTCCTTCGCCATCTCCATGATCTTGGGCTATTGCCGGTGTCGGTTAACCCAAAACGTGTGCCCGTTCTCAAGCGCGATGTCAACTTCGGTCTTTCGCACAGGGTAAAGCTCGCCGACGTAGCTGTCTTTGCTCGTCAGTTTGCAACGATGATCGAGTCCGGAATTACGATCGTGCGAGCGTTGTCGATTCTCCAGACGCAGACCGATAACCCAACGCTTCGCGATGCGGTGACCACGATTCGTCAAGAGATTACCGCCGGTAGGTCATTCTCTGAGGCGGTAGCGGGTTTCCCAAAGGTATTTGATACCCTGTTTGTGGCCATGATCCGAGCTGGTGAGGTATCTGGAACCTTAGATAAAGTGCTAACCCAGGCAGCTGAAACCCTCGAGACTCGGGTGGAACTGCAACGAAAAATCAAGTCAGCACTTACCTACCCAGCGGTAGTTGTGGTGTTGGTGATTGTAATCCTCACTGCAATGCTTGTCTATGTGGTTCCAACCTTCCAGAGCATCTTCAGCTCGCTTGGAAGCCAACTGCCTCTGCCTACTCGAATCTTGATGTTCATCTCACACCTTGTGGTTAGCTTCTTTCCGTTACTAATTCTCTTCTATGTTGCACTTGTGATCGGGTTCATACGGTTGCGCCGAACCAAACGTGGCAAGGCGATGCTTGACCGACTTGTGCTCAAGCTCCCAGTGTTTGGAGTGTTGATTCAAAAGTATGCTGTAGCCCGCTTTGCGTCCACGCTCTCTACCCTGATTCGCAGTGGGGTAACGTTGGTTCCATCACTGGAGATAGCGAGTGAGGTCGCGAACAACTCTCTGGTAGCCGCGGCAGCCATGGATACCAGGCGGGGGGTCTCACAGGGCGAAGGAATCGCCGAGCGACTTGGCACTCACCCGATTTTTCCTCCTATGGTAGCGCAGATGATCGCAGTAGGCGAGGAGTCAGGGTCGCTGGACAACATGCTCGAGAAGATAGCCAAGTTCTACTCGCAAGAGGTCTCGGCCATGACCGAGTCACTCTCTTCGCTGCTAGAGCCACTTCTCATCGTCGTTCTGGGAGCGGTGGTCGGTGGCATGGTGATTGCTCTCTACCTCCCGATGCTCGACATCATCAAACTGCTGAAGTAGTACTACTCCACTATTCGCTAGTATCGGTTGGAGGTGTCCTCGGCAATTGGCGAACCGAGGGTACCAAAAGGACTATGAAGGCGGAGATTAGCAGGTATCCTGCGCCGATAAGAAAGACACCTTCGACGGAGACAAGACGAGACAGCGGCACCGCCAACGCTAGGCCGATGGGGAGGAACCCCACCGAGGCCAGGAAATCAAAGCTAGCAACCTTGGATATGACGTTAGAGGGTACGTGCGTCTGAAAGCTATATGACCAGAGGGCACCAAAGAATTCGAGACCAGCACCACCTAAGATAGCAGCTGTGCTGGTCAGCCAGATGTTGGCATGGAACGCCAGCAGAACCATCACCGGCATCAACGCGACCATCGCTATAGTCCCCGTTCTCACTGGGAATCTTGGGTGGTACTTAAAGGCAATGACTCCGCCAGCCACCCCTCCTATGCCCACTCCAGCCCAGATTAATGCCCAGCTTGTCGCGCCATGATAGTAGTGTTCCGCCAACACTGGTCCAAGAACCATGAGTGGCGCCCAGATCACTACGTGCCAAATGGCGAACTGTAAATCTATTGTCCATATCCAGGTTCGCGACCGAAAGGCTCCCCAACCGCTGCGTAGCTCACTTAACAGTGATGTTGTCAGCACTTTGGCGTTAGAGCCTGAGGGCATTTTCATGAAGATCACGCCTCCTACCAGTGGGAAGAGGCCGGCGACGGCGAGTGCCCAGGGAGCTGAGATGGTTGCGACCAAGAGTGCTGCAAGGAAAGGGCCTGCGATACTCCCGAGATTCCGATAGACACTACGCACAGCGCTTGCTTGCTGTCGTTTGTCGGGTGGGATCACCTGTTGTGCCCATCCCTCAAAGGCCGGGACGAATAGCGCGTCGGCAAATCCAATGAGTACAGCTGCGAGAGCGTAATAGAGGAGCTGCTTGATAGCGAACACTGCGAGGATACCAGAGGCGAGCATGCTAACTCCAAAGAGGCCATCGGAGGCCACTAGGAGCCACTTACGTGGAACTCGATCAGCAAGGACGCCAGCAAATAGGATCGCCAGCACCATAGTAAGTGTCTCAGCGCCGAGGATCAAGCCGAGGTCTGTTGCTGAGTGAAGGAGTTCGAGGATGGTGAAACTAAGTGCGACAGGGAGCATGCCGTTGGCGAGCGACACGAAGCTACGAGCGATCGTGAGCCGTTGAATTACCGGATCTCGCAGAATCTCCCGTGTTGTGGAGCGTGTGGTGTGGTTGGCCTCAGACATAGCCTTGCAAGTCTAGCCGCCAGCCTGTCCGATCAAGGGTCCCACACCCCAGATCTGCGACACTTCAGCCAACTCACCAGTTGAGTCACCTTGGCGTCGAGCATTCTCCGCGGTTGACAATCGCAAAGTCGGTCGCTGCTAGACTTTCGGATACCGGCTAGGGTATCTATACGGTTGTGTCGAAGAGGAAGAGGTTTGCATGGATATTGTTGTCGTGGCCACACCGGAGCTTGGCGATAGGTCTTATGTTGTTGCTGAAGGGACCGTTGCGTTTGTCGTGGACCCGCAGCGTGATATCGATCGAATCATCCAGATCTGCGCCGAGCATGGACTGATTGTCGCTGCAGTGGGCGACACGCATATTCACAATGACTATGTGAGCGGAGGATTGGCACTCTCCAGTGAGCTCGGCGTACCATACCTTGTCCACGCGGACGATCAGGTGGCTTTTGAGCGTGTGGCGGTACGGGACGGCGATGTCTTTGAATTTGGCCCCCTGAACGTCGAAGTCCTCCATACCCCTGGCCATACACCGAACCACATTTCGTTTCGGGTAACTTCGGTGAGTGACCCGACTGGAGTGGTTATGAGTGGGGGGTCGATGCTATATGGCAGCGTAGGTCGTACCGATCTGATCTCTGAAGAGATGACCGAGCCGCTATCACGAGCTCAGTATCGATCTGCACATCGGATAGCCGATTCGTTGCCGAGCGAGACGGAGCTGATGCCGACCCATGGTTTTGGATCATTTTGTTCTGCGGTATCGGTGCAGGAGGTCTCTGACGGCACCGTTGGTGGAGAGCGTCGTGTCAACATTGTGTTCAAGTACCCAGACGAGGACGAGTTCGTAGCGATGCTGATGGCTAGTTACGATCCATATCCTGCCTACTATCGACATATGGGACCGGCCAACCGTGCAGGTGCGTCTGCACTTAGACCCAAGGCGCCTCGACGACTGAGCGGTCCTGAGGCCGCCGAACTCTGCGGTGCCGGTGCCATAGCTATCGACATTCGTTCACGTCATGAGCACTACGCGAGTCACCCTCGGGGTTCGTATCTAATGGAGTATGGGAGTTCGTTCTCGACTTACCTAGGCTGGATGTTCCCGAGTGATTCGGCATTCATACTAGTTACCGATAGCTCATCTGATCCGCTTGCTGCGGTTAGGTCTTTAGGGTTTATCGGTATCGAGGAGATAGTCGGTCAGGTTGAGGCGGCGGAGCTGAGTTTGGTGCTCGGAGAGGGTTCGATCACGGCGATAGATTTTGCTGAGTACTTTGACCACCTACGTACTACACCACATCAGTTGCTCGATGTACGTAACCCTTCTGAGCACCGGCAAAACCGGCTTCCTGGAGCGATACAGATTCCAATTTATGAGGTTGCGAATCGGATCGACGAACTCGATCCTTCCATCCCTGTGGTTGTCCATTGTGCGGCTGGATTCCGAGCCTCTGCTGCAGGTTCGTTGTTGACCCAGCGTGGATTCAATGTAGTAGTCATCAACGATGATCTAGCTAATGGCCTGGCGCGTCTCTAGTTAGCTTAAAACTACCGATCTCGTCTAGATGGTCTGAACCTCGTGTAGATCAGAGTACAACTCTGCCCAAGGGGCCGATTGCATATAGTTCGCAGATCGTCTGGTTGCGCCTGCTGGCACCGGGGTCGGCAAATACCTAGCTTGCAAGGTGGCGACTGCTGACCTTCGGATGTGCTATTTGAAGTATCATCGACCTGTTCCAGTTGGGACAGATCGGTCGATTGTTGCCAATCTGTGGAGGTTCTCAGCCAAAGGTCACAGTGAAGTGGAGTCTGGCGTTCTTTCTAATGGCGACCTTCTTTGCTCCTTGAGCGGTCCTGCGCCAAAGTCTTGACCTACTCACGGCTACAAGCCAGGAGGATGACTACCCCTGACAGCCCCGCCGCCAGCACTAGCATTTCCACGGTGTCTGCAACGTCATAGGAAGTCTTGAGGTTGAATTGGCGGCTGCGAGCTAGGGTCATAGCGGTGAACTCTGTGGAATCCATCGATCGTGTCTTCTTCGTCGATTTTGTTAACGTCTATGTCTTTAGCTCAACCGGAGGTGCTTCGAGCCAGTTGCGGCCAAATACTCCAGACGACTGGGAGCGGCTACGAGCAGCCAACCCGCGATCGTTGCTGGTGTCTGTAGTCGGTCATCCTTTGGATAGGGCTGCGGGCGTTGGGGAGGATGTAAGGTCGACTCTTGGACTCGGAGATTGCGACGTAGAGCCGATCGGGCCTGGCGTGCTTTGCCTCCGGCCAGATGACCTAGCGATCTACGCCGTAGACCTCCTAGACCCACTTGGACTTCGTTACCCTGATAATGTGCCTGTGGTGGTAGGTGAGAGATCTATTGCGATGAAAGAGACAAGTGTGATGGAGTCGTCTAGCTCGGCGCGGAGTGTATGGACTGGAACGGCGAATATACAGCCGATACTGGCAATCTTGGGTCATGACTGTGCGGCGATTCGGGGTGCGTCGATGGTTGCTCTCGATGGTTGCCTCAGTGCGGTGTGGGGGGAGGAGCGCGTGGTGGTGGGGGTATCGGCGAGCACTACGGTAGAGGTAGTACTTGCTGCTGCCATCTTCGATTGCGCTGCTGCCATCTTCAAAAGAGGTCGATCAACTGAATACGTCGTCAGCGGCTGGACGAGAGAGATCTCTGCAATCGCGAGGGATCTAGCTGTGTTGAGTGGTAATCCAGTGCGGCTAGTGGATCCATTAGCAGCCCTGCAATACCACGGCATTCTATCGGAATCGCAATGGCCGATAGGGTGCGCTGACGCGGTTATTCAACCAAACGGGTCACAGCGCCTTTTGCGCAGAGGTTTTGACGATTGGGAGCGCCTAGGAAGCCGTATCCGAGAGCTAGCGAGCTCCTAATTCCAAGTGAATAATTACTCCTCTAGAATGTGTCCGCGGCTACCAGATGATGTCGAAGGGCTGGTGGGCGTCCGGGAATCTAGAATGAGGGCTCTCCTTCATTCGCGGACGTGATCTCGGATCCTCTCAGCACCGGCGTGCGATTACTAGAACTCGTCTACCTAGTGAACCGAATCGGTTGCAGGAGCACTACGGAACAGCCACTTGTGCATGAAGGCGAACTTACCAAACCACAGAATAACAAACGAAAGCAGATAGGATCCCTGCACAACGATATCGACGGCTAGCCGCGACGACCCCAAAAAGCCTGCATGAGAATGCGAGAAATCAACAAACCAGGTCGAGAAGACCAGGCTTATCAGTGCCATCACGACGTAGGGAACCACCTCGCGCCTGAATGATGACGGACTTGTTTTACCCCATGCCCAGTAGCGATTTATGAAATACGAGGGAACTGCTCCGACAAGGGTGGCAGTAATAGCTGAATCGCGTGCATTCTCAAGCCGAAACACGGAAAAGACCAGAAAGAGCACCAACTGTGAGAAGATGGCTGTTATGAGAGAGCCGGTGGCATAGCGCCAAAAACGCGACCAGAGCGCTCGAATCCTCTGGTATTGCTCTTCACTGATAATCAGCGTTGCAAGTCTTTGAACAACTAACTCAATCGGTTCCACTTGGGTTCAGTATAGCAGCCTTGGCGACGGCCCTCCAACTTAATGCCGCAGCACATGGTATTGATTACCTGCTCAAATGTTACCATTCGGTTAGGTGTCCCAGGCGTGTTGCTCATGAGTGCTGGCTAGTGCCACTAGACTCTCAGATACTGTTAAGCAGATACGTGATTTAGGTACGTGATTAGAACGTTCACCTATTCAGCGGGTAGATAACCAGAGCTGCTCTACTAGGGCAAGGGCTATTGATCTGATCGTTGGTGATGGACTCGCTTGCACGCAGTTGTCGAGACGGCTACCTCGATTGGTTAGGTAGCTATCAGGATTGGTTAGGTGCGGAAATTGGAAGATGGTACTTTGGAGCAGGGTAGTGCGGTTCGTCATGCAATAGTGACAGGGGGATCCGGTTTTATTGGGACCCATCTCGTTAAGAGATTGAAATCAGAGGGTGCCAGTGTCACCGTAGTGGACAGGAACCAGCCGCGTATCGGTGGCGTCGATTGTTTTGTGCAAGGAGCTATCGAGGATCCATCAACTTGGGAGAGGCTAGCTCGTGAGATTCCTGATGCTGCAGATACACTCGTGCATCTGGCCGCACGCACGTCGGTGCTCGAGTCGATCAAGGATCCAGTTGACGTTTTTAACTCCAACCTCGTGGGTTTTCATAACGCGCTCGAGTTCTGTCGACTCAATGGGATCGGCAGGGTAGTTCTCGCCTCCACAAATGCGGTGGTTGGCGCTAGTCAGGCCGAGATGATCACCGAGCTGTCTCCATTGGCACCTCTTACCCCTTACGGGGCCAGCAAGGCGGCTGATGAGATGTTGGGATCGGCCTACACCGAGTGTTACGGCGTGCGCGTAGCGGCGGTTCGTTTGACCAACGTATACGGGCCAAACATGTGGCGGAAAGATAGTATCGTACCCCGAATCTTCCGTTACGCCCAGGGGATGGGAGATTTTACCGTCTACGGTGATGGCCAGCAGTTTAGGGATTTTGTCAATGTTCAAGACGTGGTTGCCGCCTTTTTGACCCTTGCAGAGGGCCAGTTTGCTGGGCCAATATCATTCGGTTCTGGTGAGAGTGTCTCAGTGAACGAACTGGTCAGGCTTGTGAGTGAGGTAGTGGGCAAGGAGTTGCGCCCAGGTAGCGTGCCCGCGAAGGCAGGCGAGATGCCTGGTGTTCGGATCTCGCTCGACCGCGCTCGTGGTGTCGGGCTCAAGGCCGATGTCGATCTGGCAAACGGTCTCCGGCAGGCTTGGACCGACTTTCTTGCCAACGGAGCCGCGCGCTAACTCATCTACGATAGCTGCAGTTGCTTCCATCTGGTAGAACCCCCTCCACTGCTAAGTGAAACGGTTCCTTCTTAGTGGGCTTCGATACTCTTGGAGTTCAGCGCAGAAGGTCTGCCCACTCAGAACTACTTAGCAACTCGGTGACCGAAGATTGTGTGGCTGCGAGCCGTCCATGCCACCAGCGGGCTATCGGTGAGTCGACGTCGCGGTACCAGGCTAATTGAGTGGCTATCGTCCCGAGTATCGCCCCCAGCGTCTCGTTGGGGGAGGTGTCAAGTAACGATTCGAAACTAAATCGCCGACCACCTGGTCGCATTCCAAGTCCATGACGGTGTGTAATCCTGATGAGTTCGGACCTAGGGAGTATCAACCCAGAGGCGACTGGAGAGAGTAGGGAGTCAAGTACAGACTCTCTATCTTTGATTATGAGCTGCTCCGGGGCGCTGCGCAACAGGTAGGGAAGCGATAGAGCCGATGGCATCGTTGCACTCCAGTCCTGGTAGACCTCATCGAGGAGCGAACCGATTCTTGTCAGACCATGGGGTGCATAGGATGAGATAGCACGCGCGTAGTTGTAGAGCCACGGACTTAGTGCCTCGTAGAAGATGACATGAGCGCGATCTTCGCTCCTTTGACGCAGCAGTAGGGCCAGTAATCGCAGCAGCAGTGCGAGTGAGTCAGGCTGTGAGGGCTGTAACTCCGGACGTAGGTAGACCGAAAGCATACCTCGTAGGTAACCAACAGGTTCGCCACCAAGGATTGGGCCGATGGTTAGGTAGTAACTCGCAAATGGCGGCAGATCAAAGTCAAATAGCTCTGTAAAACCGTCCCTTGTCCACTCGAGTCCTAATACCTCCTGGATGGCTGGATGTGGATCTGGATTCTCGATGACCTCAGCCAATGCATCGAGGAGTTCTGCGTTACTCTCTTGTTGCACAGCACGGTCTCAGACGGAGGAAGGGAGTTTGAAGGCGCGTGCTGATGGTTTCAGCGGTCTCAATAACCATCGTGGCCGACGTGTTCCGTCGGGCGATACGTCTTGCGCAGGGCGAGTGAGTTGCATCCAGCGATCAAAAACAACTCTTGACCGCGAGGTGTCGACATGTACTTCGCCGTGGCTATCGCCTGGCTCAGCCTTAGTAATTGTGACCACCTGGTGCCAACAATGCATGCCAGATATCGGATCTGGGTGTACACCAAAGGTTAAATTTTGGTGTACACCGATGTCGGTCCACCAAATACGAGCGGTGTCGGGATCACTTGATTCATACGGCTCTGCTCCTCCTTGTGGTTGGAGTCCCCACCGAGTTCCGTGCTTCTCGAGTTTCACCGACCGCATCATCGCCGATGAGCCTAGATCACCAATGCGCCAGCGCCCCATGTGATGCGAACACGCGACGACACCAGGTCGTATACCCTCGGTTACCCAAGCTTTAGCGACAAAGTACCCGAGGTCGGTGTTCACTCGGACGAGGTCGCCGTCGCCAAGGGTTAGGCGAGAGGCGTCGATTGGATTGATCCATACTGGGTTAGTGTGGGCAATCTCATCTAGCCACTTCGAGTTTGCCGAGCGAGTATGGATCTGCACCGGCAACCGAAACGTAGAGATAAGTGGGAATTGATCCTCTGCGAGATGTTCTGGATGGACATGGCTCTTGATGTAGGTGGGTGTAGCGTACTCCTCCCAGCCCCAGTCGGCCAAGGTGGTGGAGTAGAACTCGAGCTTGCCCGATGGGGTAGGAAAGCCTCGGCGAACGACTCCGTTAACGGCAACTCCAACCGGCCGACGTCCGTCGTCGTCAGGTGAGGGATCTCCTGAGGGAACGATATTCGATGTCGCAGGTTTGGGTGCTCTAGAGTAGACTCGCCCGAATTCAGTAATAGCCAGATCGCTTAGCTCCGCCGCCGGAACCTCTTCGGCAAAGACTTGTCCTACCCCGTTCCGAATTTCGAATGCCCCGTAGCGTTGCATAAATTCGAGCGGGGTCAGACCTTCAGTCGCCGCCGCTTCCGGCAGACCAGGTACCGAGTTTTCAAACATCCAGCGGTAGTATTCTTCGACAGTGAGTTTTGACCCTGGATGCACTCGAGATTCGAAATGTTGGCGTATTCCAAGTGAGCCGTCGGGGTCTATGCGCCATGAGAGGTCGATGTAGAACTCATTCTCCTCCCACACCTCTCCGGGGTTGACCTCGCGAGTATCGTAGACTCGTCCGCCGAGACGTTCACGTGCAACCTTAAGTACGGGCTGACGGAACCCTAGCCATTGGCCGTCATACTGCTCATAGGAGAAGCTATCGTGTCGTTCGGAGGCATGTCCCATCGGGAGAATATAGTCGCAAAAAATGCGGTCTCGTTCCAGGTCGGTGTTAGCGCCACGTAGCAACCAACTTTGCGCTCGTCAAGGAGCATCTCGATCCATGAGAAGCCGTCAGGGTTGGTCCAGACTGGGTTGTAGACCCTAGTCATGTAGACCTCTAGGCGCCGTCCGGTGCGTTCGATGAGGTGGGGTAAGAGATACGAAAGCTCGTTCATGGCAAGTGGAAACTCCAGTGGCCATGAGAGCTCATTCCAGACATTGGGATGGTTTGGCGTGTGAATCGGGCGCGGAATGTACTTGTTCCAGGCATTCAGGTTCGTCCCACCAGTGGTCGCCACGGCACCAAGAAGAGCGTTGAGTAGGAATATCGTGCGCGATACTTGCCAACCACCAAGGTTGCCAGCAGCGGCTGAGCGCCAATTGTGACTAGCGAGCGCCGTCCCGGCGGTAGCTATTGTCTCCGCAGCCTCCCGTAGTGTATCAATCGAGACTCGCGTCTCCGCGGCCGCATACTCGAGGGTGTAGTCTGCGTAGATCGTTTTGAGATGGGCCTCAAAGTTCTCAAAGGTCTGTGGCTCTGTCGGAGCCTTGGCGGAGAGATACTCTTGCCAGTTCCACCAGGAGCGGACGAAGTCACGGTCGTAGCGATCATTTTGGATGATGTAGTTAGCGAAGGCAAGGTTCATGGCCGCCTCCGTTCCTGGCCATGGCGATATCCAAAGATCTGCGTGCGTTGCGGTATTGGATAGGCGGGTGTCAACGACGATGAGCTTTGCTCCCCGCTGGCGCGCCTCGGTGATCCGTTGGGCGTGTGGATTAAAGTAATGTCCAGTCTCAAGGTGGGAGCTGATTAGATAGATCACCTTGGCATTGGCAAAGTCTGCGCTCGGGCGATCGATGCCACTCCAGTAGTGATAGCCAGCTCGTCCACCCGAAGAGCACACGTTGGTGTGCGAGTTGTGCCCATCGACGCCCCAGGCCGCCAGTACGCGTTCTGTATAGCCATCTTCACCAGGACGACCAAGGTGTATCATGATCTCGTTCTGGCGTTCTTCGATGATAGCAGTCCTTATACGATTGGCGATGTCGCGTAACGCCTCGTCCCACGTGACTCTTTCGAAACGTCCTTGCCCTCTTGGCCCAACTCGCTTGAGCGGATAGAGGATGCGGTCAGGGTCAGTGACCTGGTTAATCGTGGCCGGCCCCTTGGCGCAGTTACGCCCACGTGATCCAGGGTGTTCTGGGTTGCCCTCGAACTTGCGGACTTGGAGCGTGTTTGGATCGACGTAGGCGAGTAGGCCACAGGCAGATTCACAGTTAAAGCAGGTCGTCGGTATCAGCATCGAGTGACGCTCAACCCGCCGTGGCCATTCACGCGAATCCAGCTCTATCCAGTCGTCCCAACGTTCTTTAGGGGGAAAGCTCGCCAGGTCAGTCTTTGATGGGCCCTGGTAGAAGGTCTCTCCGGCGGCGTCGACAGCTTCGCGCTTTGCCCGGAGCCGGTCGCTTAACTTGGCTAGTTCGCTCATTGGTTGCTCCTTAGCGTGTTTGGTCGATTGATAGATTGATTTTACGCTCCATTAGGCGAGTGGAACCGCCTGTCCAGCTTGTACAAAGGCGTGCTCGAGAGGCAGAATGCATAGCAACGCCGCTACGCCAAGGTCGATGCCCACAAACGGTGTGGCGATAGCAATCAGGTTCAAAATGATGCCTGCTAGAAAGATCCATCGGAAACGACCGCGAGTCATCTCATAAGAGGCCAGATGAGCTTTGGCGGTGGGATGGGTTATGGTGGCCTCGCCGACGACCATCAGTAGGTTGATCAGCGCAAGTATGCTCAGGATACGATCGACATAGGCAACGTGGAGAGGGTTGGCTGCTGCGACACCAAAGAGGGTGACTACAGCGCCTAGGAGTAGCGCTTGAACGACCAAATGTGGAGGCAGGAGAGGGCTCTGCCAGAGATCGCGTGCCTTCGCTTGCGCGAAGAGAAAGGCGGTGTAAAGAGCAGCAAGACAGGCGAGTGGGATTCCAGGGATAGCCAACACCTCCTCGAGCACTCTGAAGTGGGTAATCCCCGCAATTAGGTCAAGGGTGACTACAGCGCCGAACAGCATCAACCCCCAGGCGCCGCGTACCAGCCAGCTTTGTAGCCGACCTTTGAGCAGGATCAGATGAAATCGCTCTGGGTGCTTCAAATCTATTATGAGCAGAAAACCGGTGACGGCCAGAAAAACTAGCGAGGTAATTGGGCCAATGAGGCGCACTACCGGCGATCCCCATGGAAGGCGCCCGAGGACGGCGAGTAAAATCGGGACAAGATATGCACCGGCGGCAATGCCTTTTGTCCAGGTATAGAGGCTTACCTTCGAACCCCACGGGGCAGAATGCGCAACATCGTAGCCAAGCTTTGCCTCCGCCGATAAGTTGGAGTCGTGGAATCCGGCCGGGTGACCTGAAACCGCCACATCAGCTCCGCGCTGAATCTCAGACCACATGAAGGTGTCTCCGCTCGGCCGTCGGGCGGCGATAGGATCTAGGGTCGCCTGGTGGGCTCCTTTATAATAGAGTTTTGGCCGCGTCCCCTTCTCAGGTGAGCGAACCGCTACGCTCTCGCGGTGAATTATTTTTGTCGTGGGTGCCGTGGCGTCTTCGAGGCGACCAATGAGAATGGCCTCGGTTGGACAGACGACCACACATGCCGGCTCCAGACCCACCTCGAGTCGATGTGCACAGAAGTTGCACTTCTCTGCTGAGTGGTCTTCGGGGTTGATGAAGATGGCGTCGTATGGACAAGCCGCCATGCACGCCTTGCAGCCGATGCAGATGGACTTGTCGAAGTCAACAATACCGTCGTCGCGCTGATACATAGCTCCTGTAGGACAGGCGGTTACGCAGGGCGGATTGGCGCATTGGTTGCAACGAGTGACCTGAAAGTTGCGACGAACCTCCGGGAACACCCCGACTTCGACCGCCTTGACGTAGGTTCGAGTGACACCGAGAGGAACTTGATTTTCCGATTTACATGCGGTGGTGCAAGCATGACAACCGATGCACTTGGTTTGGTCGAGTACCTTAACCCAGGTCTCCGTTAGCTTCTTCGGTTCGGTCAACAACTGGTCCCCTTTTAACAGCCATGCACTAACAGCATGCTGTTAGCCTATTACAACTATAAGCGGCTGTGGGGCATATATTTTTGGGTATAGATTAGTGTGGCGCTAATAAACAGAGGAGAAAGGTCTATCTGAACTGGGAC
>DAHZQE010000421.1:0-4036 GCA_027409005.1 Ferrimicrobium sp.
TGTCCTTGAACTTCAAGATCTACCCGGCGCCCCGTCGAGCCTGCAGCCAGACGTCGTACGCCCGCGACGTACTGTACATCAATCCTCACTCCCCATCCCCGTGCTCTCCCACGCATAAAAGTGATGCAAGCACTCCTATCCCGAAAGCCGCCTCGCTATGTCATGCAGTTTTGGAGAATGCCAGAGGGGATATTGAAGGGTTGTCGATAGTCGGTCAGGTGATGATATTGATGGGTGGCGGACTCGTCTACTGCTCGGTTTGGAAGTAGTTGAGCAGGACAGAGCGCTCCTGTGACTCCTCACCCCAGTCCTTGACGACGACGCAGGAGCAGTTGACGACCTTGCGGGCGTTGCCTTCACGGTCGATTTGGCCTGAGATGGAAAATTTGATCAGCAGTTGCCTCAGCCTGCAATCTCTGCTTAAACAGGAACGACTTACACAGCCCAGCCCACTCGCCCAACTGCTTGCCATCGGGCACCTTGATCAATGGGATCTTGTGCTCGCCGCACAGCGCCACGACCAACTTCTTGTACGCCTCCTCCTCGCATGCCTCGTTCAACACGCACATGTGGGCTTGGCGGCGATCGAGAGCCTTGCTGGCTTCGCGAAGGCCGCGTGCGAGACCATCGTGGATGAGGGCGATCTTCAAGACACCCTTCAGGGCATCGAGGACGGACATGCCGCCGCTCTTGCCTGCGCTGTCGGCGGATACCTCGACCTCATCCGCGGCTTGGACCTCCTCCTCGGGAACGGTGGGTTCTTCTCCGTCCGACTAAGGACGTTGTTAGTGAGTGCAGGAGGCCTTGGATGCGTATTGCCATGTGTGATGATGGTGGGCATGCGACCGTAATGTGGTCTGGTGCAACCACCGAGTCCACGCTTTCCAATGCTGTCCTCCGTGCGCGAGAGGGGAGGTGCCAGTAGGTTGCGACTCACCATCTTGAATGCTTTTCTGAGGCTGTTCCAGGTAGTCGGCGATCCTCGAAGAACTCAATGGGGCGGGCGACGCTGGTTGTCAGTGTTTGGTGTGCGCTGCACCCTGTACAAGAGTACTCGCAAGACTTTCAGGGCCGGCCGCTAAAATTGAGACTGAGCGGGTTTGCCAAGCGTGCGCACGGCTGCTCCCGCCGCTAGTCGACGTCACGTCGCGCGTTCGACACGCGACTTAGCTGCTTTACACCGCTCGACACTGCACTTCGCTAGAATACAATGAATGCGAAGCTGCTACCGAGGTGCTCTTCAAGCCATCACCTCCAGACGACCGCTCAAGAGACCGTGGGCACTTCAACAGTCCGCTCGTGTTCTAACCTAGCATGCCTCCCGCTAGATTATCAACCCGCCTGGCTCTAAGCACCATGTCGAAACAGCAGCCGGCGGCCGGCACAGCGGTTACTGCTGAGGTCAAGCCACCTCCAACTATTTTCGGCCTGCCTCCTGAGATGCTCGTCACGGTCCTTTCATACGCAAGTATCAATCGTGGGAACGATACAGCTAGCTGAGTTCCACGCGGATCGTCATGCCTGGTCACCTTCTCGATGCCTGTATAGTCAGCAAGCATGTGCGCTGAACGAGACACCCTTTGCCAATTGTCACGCGAAGAGTCCAAGTCTGAAGCCCGTTCGAAAACTCGTCATCCGCGGCTCCCAGGTCATCTTCGAGCTGCAATGGTGGAGAAAGCGAGTCCTCCCGCACTGTGCGAGACTCTTGATTGCATCGGCTAGGGCTTGCGACTCTGTCAAGGCTTCAATAGAGACTTTTGCTCTACAGCGATGTTTGACCCGTGAAGACCGGATTAGTCACGGCAAGGCTGGCGTAGGCGAAATCGTATCTCTGCAAAGCGAGCATAGTGACGCATTGCTTTTCGAGCTCCGGATTGCGGCAAAAGTGTGGCGCGTCGATACTGTCTTCGGCTCCTGGGTCGTCAAGCCGTCACTTGGGAGTAGAGTAAGGTTGGAAGTGGTCAAGAAAGACATTCGAAAGTGGTCGGAATAGGTGCGGTAAAGTACATAGAGGACGGTACGCGAGAGAACATGCAATCACACTCCCGTCCCCGTTCGATGAGCTCCGATCCTACAACCCATCGCTCTGAATGTATCGTGCGTCGACGTCGTCCCAAGAAAGTCGTCGGATATTGATGCCGTGCCCGCAGTCCAGTGTCGGCAGTAACTCGGGCCAAGCAAGCAGCCCCACGCCATTCAGCCGTCAATTTTCCGAAGCTCCCACGCAACCCTGCATGATGGTACCGCGCGGCTAAATGTCGCTCGTTTTTGAAATAGAATATAATGTTGATTTTTTCTCTTTCCTTTCAAGCAGCTAATTATCAGCGTTGGTGGTTTAGTGGTAAAATTGGCCGTTGCCACGGCATCTAGATGCTTCAACGTCGGCCAGCCCCGGGTTCGATTCCCGGCCGACGCAACTCTTTTGCTGTTCTTGTGCCACTATGGTGGCATGGAAACATGTTCAGGGAAGCCTGCCGATGTCTGCGAAGGTAGGTGGGCGTGGGGGTAGCGCCAGCCTTTTGCTGGATCTCTCATCTGCAACGCTTACCACGCAGGCCATCTGATTTCTTGAACTCGTCCTTGGAAAATCCAATAGCATGACCAGGAGTGACAGAGGGCCGCTGAAGTCGTCACAAACCTGGCAAGGGGCATCAAGTCGGGCCGGCATATGCTCCGAACGACGGTACCGAATGGTGATTCACGGTCCCTGCGGCGACTTGTGGTGTTGGAACCGCTCTGACACCAGGCCGATCATGTATCGATTAGATGATGGTGGGTGGTGTTGAGTGAAGTGAAGCATGAGGCGAAGTTAACTCTTGCCAAAGCATGGTTTAGGCGCCGACAAACTGAACGAGAATAACGGCGTGGTCCTGGAGGCTTTTAACACGAATCTTCTAACGCTAGACTGCAGGCCAGAGTCAAGAGCCCTCGAATATCTAGATGACGTGAGTTTAGGCTCTGGTTGGCGATCTAGCTTCGTTATATGGCATGGTGCTGTGCTCTTTTGGGATTAGTTGCCTATATAGAACATGAACGAGTGTCGTTGATGGCCTTACCCATCCGTCAATCATCACGCGTCACATCGTCACTCTTCAATGAAAGTTCGGCTGGCTGCCGCTCGATCGACACCTGTTCGTGCTCTCTATGCACGGAACCGCCTGAAACGCGACCAGTGCATCATGAATTCTTCCTCGCACCGCCTGCTGCAGCTCCCAACCCTTCTAGGATCTCCATGCCAAAGACGTACATCATGTAGACCGGGAAGATGAGCCAGAGCCCGTTGGGGATCACCCACAGGAAGAACAACGTCACAGCATCGTTGTGCCCAATGCCACTAAAATCTGAAGCAACGTCAGCAGCACGATCACGGTGAAACAAGATCGACCTACCAGATAAAGCTTCTCTAAGCCAGTAGAGCACGGTCTTGGAGAATGTCAACAAAGCAGTGCTGTAACCAAGCAGCACCGCCCAAGTGGCGGTCTTCCCATAGATCGTCCTACTCTCGCCAAGTGCTCTAAGTCTGCCAAGCGCACTCTTGTCCGGCGCGCCACGTCCTTGTCGCTTCTCAGGTCGGCCATGCGTATAGACAAGATACAAGTAGCCGAAGTACGCAATTGTCTCCACAGCGTTGAACCACCCCTGCGCGGCAGTCCAGCCTTCACGCGCATCCCATGCTTTGAAGCCGTAAACATAATCAATGGTCCCGTATAGCGCATACGGCTTCCAAGGACCATGCAGCGCGCCGCCTGGCATACTGTACGGTCGCAGCAAGACATAGCCAGTGTCCCACACAACCAGCGGCAGGCTGATTGCAAGCCATATGAGCGTCAGGTTTGACGGCGTATGAGACCATGCGTTGCGGCTCGCGCGTGATGAGGTATAGCTGGAGGGAGACCACAACCTCGTCGGCGATTGCGCTGGTTCCGTTGGGCTAGTGGGCCTACTGGCTCCACTGGTCGTCTTCGTAGGTGGAGAAGTCCTGGTCGTCGTAGAGCTGCTCGTAGACTTGCTAAGCGTTGCATTTGTTGACACCGTT
>DAHZQE010000459.1:0-3118 GCA_027409005.1 Ferrimicrobium sp.
CGTCCCAGTTTTGCAAACTTCGTGTCAGAGGTCCCAGCCTCGGAGACGTCGTTTCGTCAGCCAGTGAATCGTAGACGACGTTTCGTCAGGCTAGTTAGCCTCTTGGTCGTCGCTCTGCTAGTGGGTGGCATCATTGCCCAACTCGTGATCTTTGGAGTACTTGGCTCTTCGAGTCCGAAAATACAGAGCCTTGCGGGCTATCGTCGCGCGGCTGGCGGTGTCTGCGCGAGTGTCTTTGCTGGGGTTAGCGTCTCTGAACTCGAGAGGAATACGGGAGGGCTGTTGAACACCAAGCTCAGCCAGAGCGCCTCCGCCTTTAGCGTGCTCGCCTCTGAGACAAAGTCGGTCCCTGAAGCCAACGCGCTAGCTGCTAACTGGTCTGATCTCGCGATTGCATGGGCTAGGTACCTGCGTGATCACAAAACCCATGTCGAGTCGGTGGTGACAGCGATGCGTGCAGTTCAGAGTTCGGTCACTGGAGTAGGCATCAAGGATTGTGCCGTTTTCACCTCGGCAGCTCAGCGAGCTGTGCTATCGTAGGTTCATCCGAATCTCTAAAGGGGGAGTCGTGATCGAGCACTGCATCGATGATAACCTACTAGTTCACTATCGTCGTCTTTTGGACGCTGAGGACCTGGCCTTCAGCGAGATGGAGCACGATTTTGAGGAGGGCGATCGGACTAAGTTCGAACGTGACAAATCCGCTTGGCTGCAGGCTCTTGAGGAGCGACTTGGGTATTTGGACCGATGTGGTTTTGTACGTGAAGGAGATTCTCGCCTTTTGGCCTAGGCCGTGTTGGACTTAATCGGACAGGCAGCGAACGAAGGTCTGACCTTGGCGTGCATGATACCTGTGGCTGCATTGCTAGCCCGTGCGTCTGTGGCGCAGTGTCGTTGAGCTGCCTGGTTAGCGCTCCGCGCTGAACTACGGTAAGATTCGCCTAGTGGAGAGACCCTATCGAGTAGTTGTTGCTAAGCCAGGTTTGGACGGCCATGATCGCGGTGCGAAGGTGGTGGCACGTGCATTGCGCGACGCTGGTTTCGAAGTGATCTATACCGGACTGCATCAGACGGTTGAGCAGATCGTTGAGACAGTCGTTCAAGAGGATGCCGATGCCGTCGGCGTGTCGTTGCTCTCGGGCGCCCATCTGACGCTGGTTCCTAAGTTGATTGCGGGTCTTGAGGAGCGCCAACGGGGAAATGTGTTGCTTGTCGTTGGAGGAATTATCCCAGATGGTGACATCCCACTCTTGCAGGAGATGGGTGTGGCACAGGTGTTTACCCCCGGCTCGTCTCTGACGGCTATCTGTGAGTGGCTCGCGACGACGCTCGATGCCAGGGAGGTGTCAGGCTGAGGGCCTGTTCCGAACCAAGGATGGAGACATGGTCGTGAGATGGTGCCTGCGCGGCTGTGAGATGGCGAAGGCACATGCAGTCGAGCAGTGGATGAAGGTTGGGTTGAGATGAGTGAGAAAAGCGAGGTCTAGTGGATCTATTCGAGTATCAAGGTAAGGATTTTTTTGCACGCTATGGAGTGCCGACTTCGACAGGCGTGTTGGTCCGCGACCCCGAGGCGGCGGTGGAGGCGGCACGCGAGGTTGGCTTTCCGGCCGTCGTCAAAGCGCAGGTTCAGGTTGGTGGGCGAGGCAAAGCCGGTGGCGTCAAGCTGGTTCGTGACGAAGCCGAAGCTTTAGAGGTTGCTACTGCAATCTTGGGCATGGATATCAAAGGTCACACCGTGCATAAGGTGTGGGTAGAACATGCGTCTGATATCGCAAGGGAGTACTACGTCAGTTTCACCCTCGACCGGGGAGTGAAGCAGTATTTGTGTCTGCTCTCCTCTGAAGGTGGTGTGGAGATCGAGGAGGTGGCAAAGACCAACCCCGATGCGATCGCGCGCGTCCACATCGATCCGCTTGAGGGATTCACGGAGACAGAGGCAGCTCAATTGGTAGCATCGGCTGGCATAGAAGAGGTATCACGTGTAGGTGTCGCTAAAGTGTTGTTGCAGCTCTATCAGGCTTTTGTTGAAGGGGATGCAGATCTCGTTGAGGTGAATCCGTTAATCGTCAAGACAGATGGTAATGTTCACGCACTTGATGCGAAGGTTACCCTTGATGACAGTGCGGGCTATCGTCATCCGGAGTGGGAGGCCTACCGTGCTGACATGGAGCTCGATGGACGAGAGGCTCTGGCGAGATCGAAGGGTCTCAACTACATTGGCCTTGATGGAACTGTAGGTATTATTGCAAACGGAGCTGGCCTTGCCATGGCTACGTTGGATGTGGTCAGCCAAGCGGGTGGTCGCGCCGCGAACTTCCTGGATCTTGGTGGTGGTGCTGGTGCTGACGCTATGGCCAATGCGCTTGAGGTTATAAATACCGATGAGAAGGTCCAGGCGGTTTTCGTCAACATTTTCGGTGGTATTACACGTTGTGATGAGGTGGCCAAAGGAATTCAAGAGGCACTAGAGCGCGTCGAACTCTCCTTCCCAATGGTAATCAGGCTCGATGGTACCAACGCTCGTGAGGGCCACGATATCTTGCGAGGGCTGTTGTCGGACAAGATTCGCGTGGAAGAGACGATGGTTGGCGCGGCCAAGACCGCAGTTGAGCTTGCAAAGAAGGGTGAACGATGAGCATTTTTGTCGATGAGAACACGAAGGTAATCGTCCAAGGGTTAACCGGAAACCAGGGTCGTTTCCATGGGCTGAGAAACCGCGATTATGGCACCAAGGTGGTCGCTGGAGTGACTCCGGGCAAGGCTGGCACCGATGTCGAGGGTATACCTATTTTTGACTCCGTCAAAGAGGCGGCCGCCGTTACAGGCGCAACCGCTAGCTTCATTGTCGTTCCACCACGCTTTGCAGCTGATGCGATCATCGAGGCAGCCGCCGCTGGTATCGCCTTTGTCGTCTGCATAACCGAGTTCATTCCCGCTAAAGACGAGGCGATGGTAGCGAGCGTGCTCCGGCGCAACTACCCGGGAACTCGACTGCTAGCAGAGCGACGACCAAGAGGCTAACTAGCCTGACGAAACGTCGTCTACGATTCACTGGCTGACGAAACGACGTCTCCGAGGCTGGGACCTCTGACACGAAGTTTGCAAAACTGGGACG
>DAHZQE010000470.1:0-14188 GCA_027409005.1 Ferrimicrobium sp.
GGTCCAAGAGCGTGGAGGACAATCGCACATTGTGTCTACCAAGACACAACACAGCGACCCAGCGAAGCGCACCACCACTCCTAAAGCTGCGTAAGCAGCTTGGGAAGCCCCGTCCGTAAGGTCGGGGAGGATGTCACTACACCCAACACTGTCGCTCGAGAAAAGTTACCTTCCATTAAACTCCAATTCAGCTTCTGTTAACCAAACTTCGGTCAACCAAAGCAACCAACGGTGGGCAAGGAGGGCTATAACGATCACGATCTGGGTCCTCGCCATAGTCCTATTGGCCTCGGTCACACACGCCAGCTGGAACGCCATCGCAAAGTACCTCGATGACCCGAGCTTCGCATTCGTGTGGATCAACCTGACGGTAGCCGTCATAGGTGCATGCTTCATTATCGCCATCGGACTCCCAAACCGCTCCGCGCTACCGTTTCTGCTGGTATCGTTCATCATTCACATCGCCTACAACATCTTCCTGTTGAACTCCTATCGTTTTGGTGATCTCTCCCAGGTCTATCCGTTGGCTCGAGGAATCGCTCCAATCCTGGTGGCCATTGGAGCGTTTCTCTTTGCCGGCGAGCAGCTGAACGCGATCGAGGTCACCGGGATCATCGTTATCGCAGCCGCGCTCGCCTCGATCGCCGAGTTTCATGCGACTAAAGCTCTCTGGTTGTCGCTCGCCACCGGACTCGCGATCGGCGGCTACAGCTTGGTTGATGGCATCGGCGTGAGACACGCCCACTCCTCATTTGCCTATGCAGGTCTCCTTTTCCTTCTCGAAGGAGGCGTACTAGGAATCGGAATCGGTTGGATGCGAATCCGCCGACAACGGCCTCTTATCACGACGCAGCTTCCGTTGGCTGTGACTGCAGGCGCACTATCGTATCTCGCATATGCCGCGGTACTCTGGGCACAACAGCGTGCTCCCCTTGGTGTAGTATCGGCCCTACGCGAGACGAGCGTGATCGTCGCCGCTCTCATCGGCGGTTACTTCCTAAATGAGGAACTTGGGAGGAGAAGGTTACTCGCCGCCGTCATCGTCTGCATTGGCGTAACCATCCTCGTCCTTAGTTAATCGCCGAACAGCCATCCGTGATGCCATCTCCTCCCAATTGTTGAGTGGAAGTGAGTAAGGTGATCTCATGAATGCCGGACCTCTGATAGAACCTGATCAGATACCAACGTTGATCGATCCTGTAATACTCGACGTACGCTGGTATCTCGATGGTCGCGATGGCTACGCAAGCTACCTCCAGGGGCACTACTCAGGCGCAGTTTTTGTCGATCTCGATACGGTAGCGACCGAACCAGCACCACCAACAGCAGGGCGTCACCCGCTCCCGCCGCCAGCGACATTTGTCCGATCAATTGCTGAACTCGGGGTTGGCCCAACCAGCCAAGTCCTGATAATGGACGATGCTCGTGGCTCGATCGCGGCGAGGATCTGGTGGATGCTCGATGTGCTAGGCATAGAGGCATACGTGTTGCTAGGGGGCGTACAAAGTCTTCCAGAAGCTGATATCTGCCTGACTCCCTGTCATGCAACGCCGAAGGCTCCCTGGACTCTCTCCATCAACGAGTGGCCAGAGAATCGAGTGGTAAACACTGACGAGATCGAAAGCCAGAGCTCCAGATTCCTTCTCCTCGACGCGAGATCCCAAGAACGTTACCTCGGAGACGAAGAGCCGATAGATAGAGTAGGAGGACACATCCCAGGGGCAAGGTCTCTTCCTTGGCAACGAGTACTTGACACCATTGAGGGGTCCTCTGTCGACAGTTCACGCGCCGAAATTAGCAACATCTGTGATGATGAACGCGAGTTAGTAGCCTACTGCGGATCCGGAGTTACTGCCTGTACTCTAGTTCTGGCCCTGCGCGCCTATGGCCGCGAGGCTAAGCTATACCCAGCATCGTATTCAGGTTGGTCAAGCGACCCTTCTCATATAGTTTGCACTGACATCTGCGACGACTGATAAGCCACACTCGCGCTCTGGGTTGGCGAGATCCCGACACTACCCGACAGCCGCGCGGATCATCACGCCAACCGAATCGGTGCCACCAGAGCGGGCGGATCTCCAGAAGCGAAAAGACTCGACGGTCAGCCTCAAAGAAGTTGGACGATATCTGCAATCACGAGGTAGAGAACGAGAGCAATCACTGCCACATAGATTGCGCTCATCTGCCAGCGCCACTTGTGGTTGGCCACCCAGAAACGACGAATTCCTTTGACGTCAAAGAACAGAGCGGCTACACCAATTGGAATGCCAATCTCGGGCCCCAATCCCGCCAGGGCGCCAAGACCAAGAGCGGGTAGCAAAAACGGTACGATCACGTAGCTGAGGGTACAGCGAAGACCCGATATCACCATAGCTAAACTGAAGAGTCGCTCCGCCGCCTCCTCGCGTCGCACGGTAGGCCGAGCCTCGGGAACCCGAAGAAGCTTTCGAGCGAAGGTGTCATAACGCGACGACGATAGCTGCTGACTAACAGGACAATTTTGATCTGGCGCTATAGCCTCTTCCATACCTCCATCATAACGTCCCTGTCTTCACAAGCAAAGCCCGAGCAACTACTCACCTACACAGCGGTTCATCAGCTCTTCGCCCTCTCCTTGGCTCCTAGGTAACCGGCTCTCCACTTCGTTCAACCTGAAGATAGCCTCTAATCGCAGACAGTTGCGAACGTAGCTCTTGGCTGGTGAGCGCCCGGAAAAGCGCCCTGACCTCTGGGGTTGCCACAAATACTTCCGGGACGGCAAGTAGAAACTCTTCAGAGGCATAGCTTTGGAACTGCAGACCAAATTCAAGAGCCACCGGCTCAATCGTGACGCCAAAATCGGCTAAGCCAGACGCCAATGCGCTACCGACAAGAGCATGTGCACTAAGCGACGAATCGTAACCCGCCACCGCCTCGTCGGCCACGCCGAGTTCACCAAGAAACTGGTCAACCATATGGCGTGCCTCCGATCCTGGCTGTCGATTCGCAAGACGCAGCCCTTGCTCTAGCAGCGCTGGCGTAGGAATCTTTGATCGGTAGGCAATGCCCTCCCTCCATCGCGCAAAGAAAAACAACTGTGCATCAACATGCGGGTATGACATTCCATCGGCAACGTGAAAACCTGCCACGTGGACTAGACCGTTGCGCAACAGCGCAAGCGCCTCGCTATTAGATGCCGGCCACCATAGGCAAGCTATTCTTGGGTCGACGTGTGCAAAGATACTAGGCAGCAACGCAAGTGCGGGATCACAGCCAGCGATGATGAGAGCCGGAGCCGTCTCTCGGTTCTGGGTCAGAGTGATATTTTCGCCGAAAACGGAGCTAACCACAGCACCGGCGGCACTAAAGCCGACGGTGATGCTGTGATCACCAGCTAGCGGCAACGCAACCGGGCGACCGTCTACGCATGCGAAGTCGGCGCGAGACGCAGTTAGCTGCGGTGCAATAGAGGTGGCTCCCACCTCCGGATATTCGATGGTTGGTGAGAACAGCTCTTCCACCGCTACAGAGAGCGCTCTCGCCAGCGCGATAGCGACTCTGAGCGAGGGGTCAGACGTTCCTGCTTCGATCGCAGCAATCGCCTGTCGCGATACGCCTACCTGTGTGGCCAGTTGTTGTTGCGAGAACCCAAGTCCAATTCGAGCCAACCGCACCCTATCGCCCTTCATCCACCTCTCCTTCAACGGTCGACGCCATCCCCAGCCAACTCCCCTGGCACTCGTCATCTTTCCCAAAGACCGGTGGATCTAAAACCGTGACTTTTGGGTCGCCACCATGCGACAGGCGGTCATCAGCAAAACTCACCACCAACTGCTGATCAGCAAGCTGAAGCCGATATAGGACAGCGCCTCCGACGTCCCTTGTCGACAGAATCGAAACTGGAAATACATACCCTCGTGTGGGTTCTGCCCCTGCGAGCATCCGAGCCGGATGGATTCCAATGCGACGGAGGCTGTCGATAGGAACAAAATGCGTAAAGCCGAGAATGCTCGCCAGCCTCACCGACGGTGGTTCCTTTAGCAGCGTGGGCACCTCACCAAAACCCAGAGCTCTGCCATTCTCAACCACGATGATGTCATCAGCGAAGTGAGAGACCAGCTCCAACTCGTGGGCTACTATCACGACAGGAATCTGAAGAGAGCTAAGGAGTTCATCGAGGAGCAGGATTAGTTCGGCACGCAGACGATCATCTAGGCCCTGAAAGGGCTCATCGAGGAGTAAAGCCTGATTCTCTCTTGCCAGAGTCCGTGCTATCGAGACGCGCTGTGCCTCACCTCCGGAGAGTTGACGTGGCCGAGATGTGAGTAGATCCATCAACTCAAGTCGTTCGATCATCGGTACGAGCAGATCGAAAGACTTGATCCCCTTGCCGTAAAGTAGGTTTTCGCGCACACTGAGATGCGGAAAGAGCGTTGGCCGTTGGCCGATCAGTCCGATCTGGCGCTCGTTGGGGGGTACGAAGATAGTCCGACCCTTAGCCACATTGGTCAGCGGCCGTCCAGCCAATGATACATGTCCATACCGAGGAATGGCGAGGCCTGCAACAACGTCGAGTGCTGTCGTCTTGCCAGCACCCGACGGTCCGAAGATCCCTAATCTACGTCCTGGTGGCACACAAAAGGAGAGTTCGACACCTCCATCTCTTCGATCGATAAGAAAGTCAGCGCTGAGCAAAGCGACTCCAGGTATAAGCGAGCAAGGGCAGCGGAAGTGACACCACCAGGAGCACCAGTGCATACGGTAGCGCCCGACTGAGTCCAACCTCGTTGAGTGTCGTCCAAACCTGCATTGGCAACCCATAGGGATGATAGGCAACGATCACGACCGCCCCGAAGGCGCCGATCGCCCTAGCCCAAGCGATCGCAAGGCTGGAGCTGAGCTGAGGAAGCGAGAGCGGAAGCGAGATGCGAAAGAAACGCTCGCACGGTGTATTGCCGAGCAAAGACGCCTGGTCGAGCATCGCCTGGTCGAGCCCGGCAAAGGTCGACTGTGCTCCGAGCACATAGTAGGGCACCGCCTCATATACCTCGCAGACGATGAGCGCAAAGAAGGTATTGGTCGCAGACAGATGAACCCTCGACAACAGCTCTCCCAACGGCGTCAACGGTCCAAGCATGAAGACTAGGAGGAGTCCAATCACCAATGGTGGCATAAGCAGCATCAACAACATGCCCGCTTCCAGCCAACGGAGACCTCGTCGATGAGACCTCGCCAGTGCATACGCCAACGGAGTCCCGCCAAAGACAATGAAGGCTAACGCAATGGCTGCAGACGCCACCGAGATGCCAAGAGGCGACCACGCGCCTGGCTGGCTCAGTGCATTCACTATCTCCGACGGCGAGAGCTTGAAAAACAAGGTGATTAACGGGCCAATCAGTATCAACCAGATCGCTATGGTTGCGACGATCGACAACCACGACAGAACCGATCTCCGCATCAGTGGCCGCAACTCATCGCGTATTCCTGAGCGATCGAGGTACTCGAGTACCTACAAAGATAGGTCTAAAGACGTTGTAACCAGCATGGACAAAGGCTCGTCTACCCGCAGTCTGCAGTTGGTAACGGACGAATGCATCGGCCGCGCTAGTTGCATTATGACCCAAGACCGTCGCATCCACCAGCAAAGGCACACCGTGAACGACCGATCCACCACTTAGGGTCAAGCTCGCAGTGGCATAGTCCTTCGCGAGGCTTGGACTGCCGAAATTGATGCTTGCGGGTAGAGAGATGTAGGGCAGATGAAGTTGAATAGCCTGGGATTCGAAGGCACTAGCCGCATCGAGTTGACCAGCCTCCAAGCGTGCCTCGAGCGATGTCTCAGAGAATACTTGTGCTGGGTTATCGACCGGCCCAAGATCTTGCTGAACCAGGCCCTTGGGCAGATGCAGTCTACGCACACCAAGCTCCACCATCTCGTAAAAGGCCTGGCCCTGAGGGTCGGTATTTGGGTTGGTGCGCCCGAGTAGGAAGCCCTTGGAGGCAAACAGTTTGAAAAGTCGTGACAGAGGCAACTTTCCTTGGCTGATCAGCTTCAGGGTGGGTGCATAGGAGGTGTGGGGGTTGTAGACAACGACGATAGGAGAGGCAGCAAACGAGACATACCAGCTCGTCCTCGATGGCTCGAGCTGGGTGATCGGGGCAGCTCCAATACTCTCGAAGACGTTCGGACTAATCTCGCCGGAACTGATCTCCTTGGACAATCCGAAGGATCCCGCCCCCCGACCGCTGTAGCCATAGCCGGTGGCTTTCGCGAAAGCTGGTCCAACCGTATGTTCATTGAGCAACTGCAATGAACCCGCATAAGCAACGTTCGCCTGCCCGTGGGATGCAGTCGATGAGTCGGCATTAGATCCACAGGCGGCAAGCAAGGCCGCACTCATCACCAGAACTCCGCTAAAACCTCTCCAATTGGCTTTCATGCAATCAACAGTAGCATAAAGCAAGTGCAGTTTGCGTAGTTCGAGAGCTAGCTAGGCAATCTTCAAAGTTGACGACGAGTAGCAGATCGACCGCGACCGGAAACATCGGCTGTTTCGGCAGTTGATGGCGGGAACAATTCAACTCAAAGGGATCATCCTTGGTGTCGAACCGATGCCACAGCTAGCTAGGATCGCATTCTCTCGTGCTCCCTCTCGAGCACTGGCTGCAATCCTCAGGTGACGTTCCACTAGTGTGAGGATGTGGTCAGAAATCTCGATCTGCCCAGATCAATTGCGGACAGCGTAAGCGTCACCGACCCCGATATCATCGCCCACTACTGTCGCGATTGGACAGGTCGCGTAGTCGGTAGCACCGATCTGTTGCTGCGTCCTAGAACTCATGCCGAGCTAGTCGAACTAGTAAGACACGTCGGGGCGCACAAGGAAAGGATATTGGTTCAGGGAGGCAACACCTCTCTCGCAGGTGGCTCGGTTCCGCTAAACAATGAGATCCTCCTTAGCACTGAGCGACTAACTACGATCAAGGTGGATCCGGCGTCGATGACCGCAAGCGTCGGAGCCGGAGTGAAACTCGCAGATCTACAATCAGAGATCGCTCGCTATGGACTCGCCTTTGGCGTCGATATTGCATCACGAGGATCCGCGACCCTTGGAGGCATGACGGCGACCAACGCAGGAGGAATCCACGTGCTCCGATATGGTCCAATGGCGGATAACATCGTCGATCTATCTTACGTCTTTGGGGATGGATCTACGAAAGAGCCTCGCGAGGCACTGCTAAAGGATGCAACTGGACCGTCGATGGCGCGACTACTAGTCGGCTCGGAGGGGATTTTTGGGATCATTACCTCGGTGACCCTCCGACTGCTCGCACAGCCTCAAAGTCGTCTTGTGGCAATAACACCGTTACAATCACTTGAAGAGGGTATCTCCATTGGCACCCAACTTCGTGGAGATGTCGCAGCGATCAGCGCGATTGAGTTCCTAGGCCCAGAGGCCGTCCAGCTTGCCCCCTCGAATCCACCTTGGGCGATAAGTCCAGGAGGGGCACTGCTCATTGAGGTTCTCTCCGAGGCACTGACCTTTGCCGACCAACTCGACAAACTTGGACTCGACCGAGAGTGGGTGATCGCAGATGACCCAAAGAGAGTCACAGATCTCTGGTCATGGCGCGAGGAGATCCCTGGATGGATAGCTCGAGTCGGGAAACCGCTAAAGTTAGATCTGTCTGTACCCATCAATCGTCTGCCTAACCTCTATAAGCTAGCCCAAATGACTGCCAAGGAGGCCGGGGTCCAATGCTACTGCTTTGGCCATCTCGGCGACGGCAACCTGCACGTCAACCTAGTAGGCGACGATCGCTCGTTGGAGAGAGTCTCGCGTTCGATCTACCAACACGTAGTGGACCTCGCAGGCGCTATCAGCGCTGAACATGGGATCGGAACGCTCAAGAAACAGGAGCTAAGTATCGTGCAGTCCGCTGCAGAACGCCGCCAGCTCACACGACTAATAGACATATTTAACCCAGGACGAGTGATCAATCCAAACGTTATGATGGACTACTGACAAGGAGGCGCAATTGAGTGGAGCCACGGCGTGGAACCAACGCTATCGCGAGAGCGACAGGTTGTGGATTCCGGATGCTGACCCATCGCTAAAGGATGCAGTAGCGCACATCGCGCCAACCGACGCACTAGACCTCGGATGCGGAGAAGGGCGAAACTCCCTCTTTCTCGCACGCGCTGGCTTCCAGGTCACTGCTGTCGACTTTGCTGATGTCGCCCTGGATCGACTTCAGGCAGTAGCCGGCAACGAGGGGCTCACGATCGAGACCATCTGCGAAGACATGTTTACCTACCTGACCACAGCACAATCTTTTCACTTCGTAGTGCTTGCGAACATCCATCCTGAACGCCGAGAGCGCCTCAATCTGTACGAGCGTCTACACCACATAGTAGCCCCTGGGGGCTGGCTCTACATTATCGGTCACCACGTCGACTCTTTTGGCATTGCAGGCCCTCCCAATAAGGATCTACTCATCGATGAGGAGGAGATCCGCGCCGCCTTCAACGGTTTTTTGGTACATACGCTCACCAAGGTCTCTGATGTCTCTGACCATGGGCATGCTGCGCCCTCCTTGGTTGCAGTCTTAGAGCGCCCAATCGAATTGCCGACTTAGCTTTCAGAACCCTAAATATCGACAACAACTGATCATCAGCCCCTATGGACCGAAGTCCCTACTCGCCGATGCCCAATGCCACTGTGCTCCCTCTACTCGGCTGCCTAGAACGACAGTTAGCTCCAAAGATGGAGCAAGGGACTAAGGAGTAGTCGTCATGGCAAAGGTTGGCATCATAGGTCATAGAGAGACAGAGTCCAAGAGTACGAAGTACATAGACACCACCACTATCGAGGAGCCAAGAGTCGCTCGCTACGTCTTCGCCGGCAAGGCGGCCTCGTGGATCTGGTTGATCGTGCGACTATGGCTTGGCTATGAGTGGATCAACGCAGGTGTCTCCAAGCTCTGGGGAGCTGAGTCAGCTGCCTTCTGGAGGACTGGCCTCGGCGTGAAGGGCTTTGTCCTCGGTGCAATCGCTGAGTCCAAGGGACCCCATGCTCAGGTCTCCTACGGCTGGTGGGTAGCGATCCTCCGTCACGGTGTACTTCCTCACTACCTGCTTGTTGCTCGTATGGACGCCGTTGCTGAGTTTGCGATTGGGATCCTGTTAGTCCTTGGAGCCTTCACTGCTATTGCCGCCTTCTTTGGACTGGCACTCAACTTCAGCTACGTGTTCTCCGGTGCGATCTCTACGAACCCAGTCTTTATCATCCTTGGCATCGGGTTGGTACTGGCATGGAGGAACGCTGGATGGCTGGGGCTAGATCGCTACCTACTCGGGAGACTTGGAACTCCATGGCAGCACCGCACCACCTCTCCATCTGAACCACGCGCGCAGGAGTCAACCAACCGCTAATCCACCCGCACCACCCAGGCTCCTTCAGGAGCAGAGGTGGTGTGGGTGGTGTCTTGCTACATACCGATTCCTGCGAAGGATAGCGCAGCCAGGATCAACATGATGATGCCAGCCAACGTATAGAGCAACCGCTGGGAGAGGTGCTGGGTGAAGCGTGTCAGAGCTACCGCGGTCGTAATCGATATTGCCATACCAATGGTTGCAGCGAGTCCAACGAAAAAGGGTGAACCGGTAGCGAGGGCAAAGCCTGCAGTGGTGGCTTGGGTGACGTCGCCGAGTTCGGCCAGGAAGAAGATCACGAAGATCATGATCCAGCTGCTGGAGCGCCGATCGTCCTCTGACTCCTCCTCCTCTCCCCGGAAGGCCTTGATGATCAGGAATATTCCGATTATCGCTAGAACGATGCCGGTCACGATATGTATCAAAGATCCCTTGAGGAGGAGTCTGATTGAGTTGGCGAGAAAGGCGACTATGAAGGCCTCGAGCCCAACGGCAGTGATCGCGGCTGAGACAGTTTTCAATGCTCCGTTGCGTCGACTCAGAAGCACAGCGGCCACCATCGATTTGTCGGTGAGCTCGGCCGCGAGGGTGACCACCAGGATCAGTAGGAACTCGGTCAGGTTCACGATCGGTTGTGTTCGTTGCCGGTGTCAGTGCTTAGCACAGGGCGTGCCGTAGATAAAGCAAACGAGAATCGTTGGGTGATCATCTGCTTGTTCAGCTCGGTTCCTGTCTGCATTTCATAACACCTGATCCCTTTCGATTGAGAACGCCAGCTGCTGAACCGAATCCGTTGATCCCTGAGCCTAGTATCACTCGCGCACTATTTAGAACGAGAGGATTGCGAGGGGCGGTCCGAGTGAAGTCGCAGTGTTGATCTGTGCTCTTTGGCAATCCAGTCGACACACAAACCTCTCATTGAGCTCAAACCAGTCCTGCCTGAGCGAAACCGATACTCCTGCCAGGTCACGAGCTGTTTGCTGGTCCTAGCCGTCGTATAGCCCAAGTGCCGCTGGGTCTAGAGACAGGCATCGCCCTGGTTCAAGGCCACGACTAAAGACTGGTTTGGCGGACCTGACATGCCTTTGAAATCTGTAAAAATGCCTTCTGGCCAACTTGTGGGCGAGGGGGGACTTGAACCCCCACGAGGTTGCCCTCACAGGAACCTGAATCCTGCGCGTCTACCAATTCCGCCACTCGCCCAGAGGACTCATCATAACCCGAAAACGGCCCTTCTGCTATACTACTTGACGTATCAGGGGAAAAAGAAGGCTGGTTTCATCGATTCCTGGTTATAGTGCTAATGGAGTGGGTCTCGAATCGTTCGAACGTAAGATCGCGGCTGTGGTGGAGTCAATCTTTGCCAAGGGCAGTCCGCGTGGCATTGAACCAGCTGAGCTGGGGCGTAGACTCGTGCGCGAAATCGAGCGCTCGAGCCGCGTTGGAGTGCGTTCTAATATCGCTCCCAATATGGTCACAGTAGCCTTGTCGCCTGAAGACCTGCAGGAGCTGCGTCCATTGCGAAACCGCGTAGAGGGTGAACTGCGAGTTCTGGCAGAGGAGACGGTTGAGGCTGGAGATTACGAGCTTCTTGGCCCGATCGTACTCCAGCTAATCGAGGACCCTGAACTCAAATCAGGGACGTTCTACATCGATTGTGACTTCCGTGAGGAGCAGGGGTTTGCCGACCGATGGGAGCTGGTGTTTGCAGATGGTTCTCAGCTTAAACTTGGCCTTGGAACGCACGTGATCGGTAGGCTAGCCGGATCTGCTGTATTCGTTGATGACCCCAGAGTCTCTAGGCGTCATGCCGAGATTGTGGTCGAGGAGGGTCGTGTTACCGTTTTCGATTCTGGTTCTACCAATGGCACTTTCGTCAACGGCGTCAAGATTTCCCGCCCAACCGAACTCAACCCTGGAGATGTGGTAACTGTTGGAACGACGGATCTCACGGTACGCAAGGGTTAATCGATGCCACTTCTACTGTTGAGCGCGTTGAAATACGTGCTAATCGCACTGATCTGGTTGTTCTTTCTGTTTGCTATGCGTGCCGTCTGGCGAGAGACGCGAAGACAAGCACGCACCACCGTGTCAACCAATCTTGTGGCGGTGCCGATCAATGAACCGACGTCAAATGCCATCGCTGTCGGTACACACAAGCAGAAGGGATCTGGAAAGGTACTGGTGCTAGAGGGGCCTTACTCCGGCAAGACCTTCACATTTGAGACCCCGGCGCTGGTCGGTCGGGATTCAGGATGTTCGATCGTCTTGTCTGAGGATACGTTCGTCTCTCAACGCCACGCTGAGATTTACCTTGATCGGCGTCACATCATCGTGGCAGATCTGGGTTCGCGGAATGGCACCTTCGTCAACGGCGATCAGATTGATGCGCCGATGCGGGTCACGAAGGGTGATGTGATCCAGCTTGGCAAGACCGCCTTGAAGGTCGTGGCCAAATGAGGATTACCTATGCCGCGAAGACCGATCCCGGGCGAGTGCGAGCGCAAAATCAAGACAGGCTTTATGCAGATGGCTCGCTCTTTATAGTCGCTGACGGCATGGGTGGCCATGCAGGTGGTAACGTAGCCGCCGAGGTAGCCGTTACAGAGACAGTGGCATCACTCAAAGCAGGTAACGAGCCTGAGCGAGCAATACAGACAGCGAACCGCTCGATACTAGAGCGCGCAGCCAGTGAAGTTGCACTCGAGGGCATGGGTACCACCCTCACGATGGCCTTAGTTGATGCCAATGAGTCAATGGCTGACGTTTTCAATGTGGGTGATTCACGCGCCTATCTATTGCGAACAGGACAGCTCATCCAGCTCACCAACGACCACACCTTTGTTCAGGAGTTGGTAGATGCTGGCTCAATCACGCACGAGCAGGCAGCCACCCACAGGGCCAGGCACGTCTTGACTCGGGTGGTTGGTGTGGCCACGGAGGTTGAGCCAGATCACTTCCGAGTCCCACTGCAGTACGGTGATGTTCTTCTGCTGTGTTCGGATGGCCTCATCAACGAGGTGTCAAATGTCGAGATCGCGCAGGTATTGGCCAGTCGGCTGCCAGATGAGGCCTCTGAGACGTTGGTTCGAATGGCGAACCAACACGGCGGCAATGACAACATCACAGTTGTGGTGGTGAGGCTGGATCACCCAGATCGTGAAGCGGTGCTGTTGGCCGAGGAGGCCCAGCCATCGATGGCGGCGCCGGAGGTGATTCCTCGATCTGAACGATCGTTGAAGACGAATCGGATCCCATCTCCTTTGCCCACTCACATGACCGAGCGATCCGCAATCTCGCGCCCACTTGTGCGGGCCACAATGTTCCTCTTCTTGTTGGCGATCTTTGCCGGTGTCGTGGTACTTGCGATTGATATCTACGTACAACACTCCTACTTCGTGGCGGCTCTTGGAAACCGGGTAGCCATCTACCAGGGGAGGCCGGGAGGTGTGTTGTGGTTCAATCCACACGTTGTTGATTTGACCGGCGTGCGACTAGACCGACTTGCACAAGGAGTACGGACTCAAATTCAACATGGCATCAGTGAGGGTTCGCTCGCACAGGCAAAGCAGTTTGTCTACAACGCGAAGCGGCAGTTCCAAGCGACGACGGTTGCGTTCGGAGGCTTGGGATGAGGCGACGTATCACTCTAGTAGGCGCATTGTTTTTGTTGATCTTTGCGTTGCTGTTCCTTCAGCTGAACGATCTTCAGATCGCGAAGGCTAATAGTCTTGCCAACGCGCCGGGGAACTATTCCGCGATCATCAAGGCGTTTTCGACGCCGCGTGGTCAGATCTTAACTGCGAACGGTCAGGTGATGGCGGGCTCTGTGCCCTCCACTTCGCAATACAAGTACCAACGCGTCTACCCCCATGGCTCCCTCTACGCTGACGTGACTGGTTACTACTCGCTGATCTATGGAACTTCAGGACTCGAGTACGAGTACAACAAGTATCTCCAAGGTCACATAGCAGCGCCGAGTTCGCTAGGTCAGCTCTTTACTAAGAGTTACACCACCGATTCTGTAGTCACCACGTTGCAATCCAGCTTGCAACAGACGGCGTACAAGGCACTGGGTTCGCTCAAGGGCGCTGTCGTCGCCCTTAACCCAAAGACTGGAGCCGTGTTGGCGATGGCGTCGAATCCAACCTATAATCCGGCCCCATTGGCGTCTGCGAACGGAACCACGGAGCAGAATGCTTGGAAGAGTTACATCTCAAACTCGCAGCAGCCACTCTTGAATCGAGCGATCTCACGTGCCTATCCACCCGGTTCGACCTTTAAGATTGTCACGACGTCTGCCATATTCGACCATGATCCGAAGTTGGCTCGCGTCAACTTCCCACCAGTAGCCACGATTGCGCTTCCGCAGACCAGCCATCATCTGCATAATTATGCCTATGAGGTGTGCGGAGGTGAGCTCCCGGTGCTCTTGGCGGTATCATGTGACACCGGTTTCGCGCAGATCGGCCTGCGCCTAGGGGCCTCGAACCTCCATAACGAAGCCGAGAACTTCGGCTTCAATCAGGTCCCTCCATCGATTCCGCCCGCACTCGAGACTATTGTGCTGAAGTGTCTACAAAAGGATCGGGCCAATCGCTACAGCGACGCTGGCGAGCTTCGTTCTGATTTACTTCGTTTTCTCGATGACCGTCCTATCCGAGCCGGAACCGTCGAGATGGCGGCCGTGGCCGAGACGACGTTGCTTGCCGCTGGAGTCACGACGGCCGGTCCGAGGACCCAGTTTATCTCGCCGATCGAATCCACCTCGTC
>DAHZQE010000471.1:0-3098 GCA_027409005.1 Ferrimicrobium sp.
CACGCGTCATTGGCGTTGGTGTCGAGGAAGAGGCTCAACTAGAGTTCCTGATCGATAGTGATGTTGATTGCTGGCAGGGCTATCTCGAACAGCCTTTTGCGATCCATCGTCGAGCAGGTGCAATAGCTGCGACATTGCGCGAGCACCCCATTCCACCGACTGCGAGCTTTGTAATCCAGCTCGCAGATTCGGCCTCGCTAGCGGTTGGTCAGTGGATCCGTCGTGGCGTAACGTCGCTTGATGATGTTGCGCGGGTGACCGATGGCTGTTACGAGGTAGGCTGGGTGAAATTCCGCGACCTGGTTGGCGTCGCGCGGAGTAATTAAGTCAGTCTTCAGCAACGATTGCTGCTAGGGGAGGTGGAATGGCGCAACATGCGCGTGCCAAAAGGGGCAAGGTTCAGCGCTCCAGGCGAAGTCGCCGTGGCAAGATCATAGGTATTCTTGTGGTGGTCGTGATTCTCGCCGTGGCGGTGACCATAGGTTCTTTGCAGTCGAGTCACCAAGTTGTCACACCGACAAAGACCAGCCACACTTCCGCTCCCAAGACATCTAAGTCTGTTCCGCCCACGGTTCCAGCATCGACCCAGGCACGGTGTCCATTGACCGACCTCCCTGCACCTAACGGGCAGGTGCCACAACGCCCTGCCTTGGCAATCAAGGTCGGCAACGATCCAGGAGCTCGTCCACAGAGTGGACTCAGCGCGGCTGACGTGGTCTATGAAGTCCAAGCGGAGGGTGGTATTACTCGGTTCATAGCCGTGTTTCAATGTCAGACTCCGGCTACCGTGGGTCCGATCAGATCGCTGCGTTGGGTCGACTGGCATGTTGTCCATCAGCTTGGTCACCCCATCCTTGTCTCTGCTGGAGGCATCAATCCTGATATCTATGCAGTCAAAGCCCAGAGTTGGCTCCACTATATTGATGCGCTTGCCTTTACCGGCGCTCCTTTCGAGAGAATCTCCTCGCGAGTTCCTCCCGAAAATCTCTATGGGTCACCATCAGAGATCTGGTCTCTGGTGTCGTCGAAGACACCGCCTCCTCGCCTCTTCGATTTTTCCTCCACGCTACCTAAAGGTGGAACTAGCGTTGGGACCGTCTATCTGCCCTTCTCGTCTCCAGAGGACGTGAGTTGGGAGTGGAGCGCGTCGGCGAACCGTTTTTTGCGTTTCTATTCGGGCCAGCCTGCTAACGGCAACGGTGGTGAGCAATTGAGCGCGACCAATGTTGTCATACAGTTCGTGAACGCCCCGCCAGGTAAGTACAACGAGAGTGGACCACACAGCCTTGGCGTGCATTCGCAGACGGTTGGAACTGGGCCAGCATGGATTCTGCGCAATGGCGAGATCTTCAAGGGAAGCTGGCAGCGGTCTTCGTTATCTCAAACCACCTCATATCATCTTTCGGATGGTGAGCAGATCTCTCTTGCACCCGGTCAGACCTGGGTGGAGGTGGTTCCAAACTGGGTGCACGCCACCGAGACTGCGCCGTCGTAGTGGGCCAGGTAGACAACATCGTTGGCCCAACTCCGCCGGTGCTTGGGAGCCAAGGCGGCGAAGCTATGGCGCAGCACTGTTGAATGGTGAGGTCCGCCACCGAGACTCCGGTGGCCAGCCCACCTTCGGTGAACGGGCCAATGGCATGTTCTTCACCCCGTTGGACGTTGCTACGCGGTTGATTACTGGCTTTTTCGATGAGTACACTCTCGATGTCCATCGGGTACTTGATTTGGCTGCGGGTGCTGGTTCTTTGCTCCTTGCTGCCGATCGAGTGTTACCCGGACCTCTCACGCTGGTAGGCGTTGAGCAAGATGCAATGGTAGCGGAGTGTTGCCGTAATGATCTGGCCGATCGGATGCATGCAAGCAGCGATCTGGCTATCTTCCAAGGTGACGGTCTCGACCCTGAAATCAACACACGCCTTTCACACCAGTTTGACCGCTTCGATTTGGTAGTTGGCAATCCACCATTCTTGAGTCCAAGATTGCGTTCGCTTCGCTACGAGGGTAGCAACGGAGTGGAGTGGAGTAAGCTTCGTCACTCATACCCTGATATCACAAGGGCGACCACCGATCTCTCTGCTTACTTCGTCGCTCGAGCCTTTGGACATCTGCGTGTGGGCGGGGTGTGTGCGATGATAGTTCCGATCTCCTTTCTATCCTCAGACGGTGCCTCGCAAGTCCGACGGGTCATTGAAGGACAAGGTGAGGTTCTAAAAGTTGATCGCTTGCCAGATGATGCCTTTGCTGCATCGGTGGCTACGGTATGTCTTTGGGTTCGTAGATCGAGCGAGCAGACAACCCGACCGAACTCTGACGGCATGAGTTGGGGATCATGGATCGCCGAATCGCCGCGGCTGGAACTTCCACCGTCGTTGCGAGTCAAGGATTTAGCGAGAGTGACTGCCGGCTTTCGTGATGAGTTCTATCAAGTGGCAGCCCAGGTTGAGGAAGCAGACAATCCCCCAGTGGCGTTGGCTGATCAAGGGTGGCATCAAGTGTTAACTGTTGGACACCTGGGTTGGCGAGAACCGCTATGGGGACACCGCCCTGTACGGATAGGCGGGCGTGCTCTCCTCCATCCGGTGGTATCGTCAGCTGCGCTATCGTCGATGAAAAGTGCTATGCGTGCACTCTTGATTCCAAAGCTTGTTATTGCACCGCAGAAACGAGTCGTCGCGCCGTGGATAGATTATGAGGGCTCGGTTGTACCTTTAACTCCGGTGATCTCTGTCCTCGCAGCAGATAGTTCAGGGTTGTCACTATCACTGTTGGCAGCGGCACTCGCTTCGCCGGTTGCTGCCGCCTTTCTTGAACATCGCTGTGCAGGTACCGCGTTGAGTGCAAAGGCACTGAAGTTCTCTGCGAGGGACGTGGGTGAGGTACCGTTGCCTTTGAACCGAGAGGCTTGGGAACGGGCGGGTCATCTCTGGCCAGCCTGGAGAGCGGGAAGGCTGTGGCCTTACCTGGATGCGATACGCGATGCCTACTCAGTTGAGACATCGGTTTGGAGTGAGTTGCTCGATTGGTGGCTACCGCGCATTGGCCAAGTCGTGGAGTGAAGAGTACTCATCTCCGGCGAAACTTGGTCAAAACACCAA
>DAHZQE010000501.1:0-8333 GCA_027409005.1 Ferrimicrobium sp.
AACGAGCGCGCATAGGAAAGAGATAATGTCGCGAGCGCCTGGCTGAACTCAGACGGAATGAGGTAGGACATGCGATTTGTCTCTCGACCGCCATCGCGAATACAGCAGGAAGGTACGTGCTTTCGCGCCCAGGCAAGCGCCGTAAGATGCGGCGTAGTTGAGGGAAGGAACGACATGCAAGCTCAGAAAGCTTGGCACGACACCCCCTGTTGCGCACGCATGCGCAATACAACACATTCTTACGCCGCCGAGAGCACTGTGCTCATACAACGGCAAACTTCTTTCAATGGCTGAAATACTCGTCGCCTTTGCGCTTCGCGCCCCGGGCTAAGCGCAAATTGGAGTGGTCTGTCAAATTGACAACGTCGTTCGAACCATTGCTGCGATAACGACCGTCGTGCCAACACCGAATGGGTTTTCGAACGACGTCAACCTTCGTCAGCATCCACTCCAGTGTTCTCATGTGCTCCGTTTTCAGTCTCCGTCTCGTTGGGACCCGTGTCCTCTTCCGCAATTCTCTGGAAGTCTTTACTAGTCAGCCATACCCCACCGGTCGCTCCAACCGCAACACCGAGCAAGATGACCATGGCACCGATCAACCACGTCCTCCAGTTGCTCTGAGCCCTTATCGCCAGCTGCGCGCCATATTGTACAACCGGCGTAACAATCGCCTGGCGTTCAGTCTCCAGGTCCGGGTTTAGCGAGATGAGTATTGCGACGAGAACCAAGAGCACCAGAGAGAGGATGATGACAGTCAGGACCTGAATCACGGCCAACCAGATGGCAATGTTCTTGGTGGTCTGTAAGACTTCGAACCCAGCGGCGACGAGTGGCGTGACTTCATCGAAGGCCGCATTGATTTGTTTCGAAAAAGGTATACCCATACTGTGGTATTCAGCTTTACTGTGACTTATGCGTAAAGTTGGGGTTTCCACGGTATCAGGGACTTTATGTATGTTCGACCTCTGTGATGTTGGATGCGCCGGGATAAGGCAGGCCAAGTGCCATGACGTGGGTGGCGGTGATCTGCTGTGAGCTGATATTGCAGTATCGCGTCGTTTGGCAGTATAATGGGGATCGATGGCGACGTTCTCAATCAGCAAGGACAAGCAGCGATGTTTTTCCGCTGTACGGTTCTTCGCTCGTTGTGATGGGATTCTTAACCGTTGTGCGTCGATGTCTGTGCACTGTGCGACGTTCTGAATGAGGCAGCTGGTGAAGGTCAACTTCGGTCTGCCCATCGTTCCAAAAAACCGGCCTTCGCATCGACTTCCAGAGGCCGTCTCGCAGCCGTGCTCGAGGGCTGTACCTCCTGGACTTCAATATCATTTGGCATTCTGTTGTACTCGACTCGCTTATCAGCGAAGCGTAGATGGCCCCCAATTAGAGGCGGGATGACCATCTTCCGTCGCTTGAAGCCTTCCCACGAATCGCCTGTGCCAACCGAATGTGCTAAAGTCGTGGCGCTCTCCGCTGCCTGTCCGTTCGCAGATGCACCTATATTGCCTGTCATAAGCTCATCACCGTTGCACGATGCAGCAACTTGCGCCTCTGTCAGTATATTATCGCTGTTGGCGTTTGAATGGCTGCTACTCGCCTACCATTTCGCGCAGGAGTTGTCCAAGCTTGTAATGCGTCAGGATCCTGACCTCTTGGCAGCCATTGGCCCCTTCTATTGCGCCTCCGGCCACTTTGGGGCCCTTACTTCCAAGCCGGGTCGGCATCTTCATCCGTGGCTGCATTCGGAGAGCCGGACGTCGTCTTTCTAGCGGCTTGCTCCACCGCGCCACGAGTGTTACGATGCGATGCCGTTTGAGACGTTGGGTTGATTGAGCGAGGCCGGTCTAGTTGAGATGCGTCTTGCCTCGTGGTAATTGGAAGCTCAAGATCTTGCCCAGGTTTTGGGTGCTTTCGCTTCTGGTCCGTCACAGGAGTACCTCACACGATTTGACTACCATTTCCAGTGGACTTAAGAGCAAAGCTTTGACTCTGACTAGGAACCCTCTGCGCGAGCTGTTACGGAGCTTGATTTGCGCCAGTCTGGTGGCCGAGAGTACTTTGATCGCTGAGCCATCCTCTAGGTTCCGACCGCCAATTCGAGCCAATGGCGCTCGTGGTAGCTTGACTAAAGTGCTGTGCCTAATCTAACATCCTCACCTGCGGTACGGGAATAGAAGAGTATCGACTGTGGCCGTCTCAGTTATTAGTCGCATCTCCTGGTCGAAATTGTGCAGGATAGGAAGACTATTGATCATAGGTAGGCGAATGTATAGTTGTCTGCCGAAGCTGCAGAGTCAGAAATGTTACCAGCGCTGTCGTACATCTGCACATCCTTATTGTGCTTGATGAAGGGTTCGCTTGGACGCGCCCCGAACGCTGAAAGTGCTGGAAGCGACGATGAGCTTTTGGCTTTAGCAACGAACGGGAAATGCTCCCTGTATGCTTCTGAACCATATGTAATGCGGGCGGCGGCAATCATCACTTTGCTCCCGCGTCGTGGTTGGGAGATGGTCTGGGATGCCTGAGGCATCCTCTCCGCCTGCGTGTTGGAATTCACGCCACAGAACGGGGCTGTCGTATGAACGCTTAATAGGGTATCTAGAACAGTCACAACCCCGAAACACCATCGCTATGTCATCGCTTCCCGATCACCACCATCTGCCTCCGTGCAAAAAGTCCTAGCCCTGCCTACCAGTCCCTAGCGCCTCACTACTAGGACTCGTCCCAAGCCCCTCATCCCCTCTTCTCCCCTCAATCCCAAACTCCCTCCCCAACGGACTCCTAGGCTTCGGCTCGTTCTGCGCCCTCAAGATCGCTTGGCGTGCCCTCATCACTCCTGGTGGCGATCTTACACCGGCAGCACCTGCTCTCGTCGCGCTGGGTGGCGTGTACGTTGCCGCCGTGCCATCGTACTTGGCCTGCACCTGTCGGCGATGCTGCTCACTGCTGATACTGCCTGGTGTGGAAGACCGAGACGGCGTCTGCTGCTGCGATAGCAGAAGTGGGCGCTGCGGAGACGGGGAAGAAGGTAGGCCATTCTGTTCGATGGAAGGATGAGCGTACTGCAGCTCATGGCCCTCGTCGTACCCGTAGGCGTCATCATACGGGAAAGGCGCGGTGTCGTACTGCAGCGGCTGCGGCGAGGCAGCGCCACCATATTGAATGTACTGCTCTCCTCGTCGCTTGATCGGCGATTCATCGTACGGATCGAAGCCGACTCTACGGACGGCGTCGTGGCGGAGTCGCTGGCGACGATCCTTGTCTGCGCCTGCGCCAGCTGTGGCCGAGTCTTCAAGGAAGAAATTCAGAAGTTCGTCCTCGATGGAAAGGTGAGATTCTTGGCGGAATTGCTGGAGGGCAGTAAGTTTGAGAAGCATTTCGAGAAGGGAGAGGTTGGTCTTCATTGGTGGTAGGGTCCGTGCCAGGGGCGAGGGCTGCAGTGTGGCCTGCTCAGTGGCAATGAGTTGCCCGGCCTCACTTTGTGGGCTGGGCGAACGAAATTGAAGCTTGGAAAGTGCTCCTGCGAGGCTTGGACCTGTCGAGCTTTGGCGGCTTGCAACGGGACGGTCTACCAACGAGGAATCTTCATCCTCATCCTCGTCCAGATCAGAGTCTGCCTCTTCTGCATACACTTCGAGAGCTAGCCATTCTGGGTCCAAGTCTGCTGGCAGTCTCCAGGTCGATGATCCATGGTATGCCGCGCCACCATCTTTGACCGGTGTTCCAGGGACGGACTCCCGCTCAAACTGCGCATCGATTCCTGACTCATCGCCGTTCCCATTTCTGATTGATGGAGTACCAATGTAGCCATCCATCTGTGATTGCCGCATCATGCGTCGTGGTGGCTCAGCGTGCACATCCCGCTTCAACAGTAACACCGGATTGTTGACTTCGCTGTCACCGCCGATGTTCAATATCTTGCCAGTATCTGCGTAGAAGATCTTCGAGATCTCATGTACAGGCACGATGTCGCGGATCCCAGCATTAGTGACCTCGTCGAATCGTCCAGGCCGTGGCTCGTTCTCCTCAAAGGTATGAACACGGTCATCATCCAAATCTTCAATGATGACCAGCTGATAGGCAAATTCGACCGATCCCGCCTCACCAGGCAACGTGTCATGAGGCTGGCCATTGTTGCTCGTCTTCTCGCCAGGAAGATCATACAGCTGGTCCAATGGGACTCTCATGAGCTTAACCCTTGCCTTGTGAATGACCTCCTTCCAGGTCGTCTCACGCACGCCTTCCTTGTCAGTCTCCCTCACGTGTCCACCAAACAGCATGTAGAGGCTGCAGTTGTAAGTAGCGCCGACCTGATGCCGTGTCTCCGGATCTGTCGTATACTTGGCATCTGCCGCAGTCAGAAAGGCGGAAGCCTGCAGCAATCGACTCGGGCTGATGGTGCCAGACAGCTTCGTGGAGAGATTGACGCCGGAAGTCGTGATGGCCAGGTTGATGAGTGGGACTGCGTCCTCGATACGTTGGAGAAGCTCCTTGATTGCAAGAACGATGGCCCTCAGCTCTCGCTCGGTTTCCTCCCTCGTTTTAGCCCGACTGGATTTACGGTTGAGCATGGCTTCGTCGTTTGCTGCCTCATCCATGCGAGTACCAAGACGTTGGATTTCCATGCGTATCTCTTTTGTGAGGCTGACAGCAGAGTTCAGACTTGTGTTGCCGCGTGCGGAGATGAGGTCTATCATGTCTATTGCTGGCGAGATAATTGTGATCTTGCTGTCGAGACGGAGTTGGAGGCGCTTCAGCTCCTCGCGATCTTTACTCCTTGGAGCTTCCTTCAGCAGCCGACCGCATTGCTTGATAGCATAAGAGGCGGTGATGGTGACTCCCGAGCGGATGGCATAGTTCATCGCCTGCTGGGTCACTTTCCCCAGCAAGATATCCATAATGGAGCGGTTGCGCGGTTGACAGCTCAGCCTGCCGGAAGATTCGGATGTCGTCTGTGTGGATGCAGTCCCAAGGTGTTTTTCATGTCGAGAGGCATGAAGTGATCTTTGCGCTAGTGCCGAGGCTGCCTTGGGCGTGCTTTGATGCGTGAATGTTTGCCGGATGGAAACGCGAGAAAGCACGTAGAAACGTGACTGTGGCACAGACGCCAGTGACGCCACAGGGCGGCTGGAGCCCTGCAGGATTGCCCCCCCACCAAGGCCACAGCCGCGAAAGCCAGACACGATTTGGGCCGCAATTCCACTCGCTACACAATCGCTCTTGCCTTGAGAGTTTCTACTTTCCTTTTCCAGGTTTCACTCTAAATCACTTTCCGCCGAAGAAGGAAGGCACGGAGGAATCCACGGCCGCCCACAACACATCGAAATCCGCCGCACCACCTCTCTTCCACCCTCTTCACAGATTTTGATCCAATATGGCGGACTCGTGGGAGGAAGAGGCCGACCAGCTGGCCGATCAGACTCAACAGCGTCTGAACTTCCAGCCAAACGCGCGAGGTAACACATTCACTCCGGGAGCCCAGGCCTTCACTCCCGGCGCAGCCTCATTCAATCCGGGCCAGCAATATCAGCAGTATGGATATGGCCAGCAGGGTTACGGTGGCTACGCTCAATATAACCAGCAACCGTACGGTGGCTATCAACAAAACTTCTCGCAATATGGACAAGGTCAGGGCTGCCCGCAGTACGGGCAGCAGCAATACGGTCAGCAGGACTATTCCCAGTATCAACAGCAACAACAACCACAGCAGCAGCAAGCATATGTGCCGCCACAGCAACGACAGACGCCTATGATTGCCAAGAGAGGCGAGGCTTTGCCCACTGCTACTCAGCAGAAGCCGGCAGCCCAAGCAGCACTGAAGCCAGCAGCAACAAACGGCACGGGCGCTGCACCGGTGAAAACGCTGTCCTTGAGCGCGTCAGACACCGGTGTCGCAGCACCAGCGCCGCAGCCAAAGGTGGAAAAGATGACCGGCGGCGGCAAGGTGCTGTCGCTCAATGTGGCTTCTCCGGCACCTGCTCCAGCCAAGGAGATTGCTGATAAGGAGGCACCCGATGCAGGCGCCAAGGTGTCAGCGGCGAAGGCGATCGAGAAGACTGGCGAGGCGACTACAGCAAGCAGCGGCAACACTTCCCCGACTGCATCCGGACGATCTTCGCCCACCCGGGCAGAGCAGCGAGCAGAGGCACGGCGAGCGGATATGGTCGCTCAAGAGCAGGCTGCTGAGGTCGACGAGGAGGCGCTAGAGGAGATGTACGGCAAGGAGCACGTCAACGTCATCTTCTTGGGTCACGTTGATGCCGGCAAGTCTACTCTTGGCGGCAGTATTTTGTACGCCACTGGGATGGTGGACGAGCGGACGATGGAGAAGTACAAACGTGATGCGAAAGACCTCGGCCGAGAGTCATGGTACCTTTCATGGGCGCTGGATCAAACCAAGGAGGAGCGTGCAAAGGGCAAGACTGTCGAGGTGGGTCGTGGTTTCTTCGAGACTGAGAAGCGGCGATACTCCATCCTCGATGCACCCGGCCACAAGACATTCGTACCAAACATGGTTTCTGGCGCTTCCCAGGCCGACGTGGGTGTTCTGGTTATTTCTGCTCGCAAAGGCGAGTACGAGACGGGGTTTGAAAAGGGCGGTCAGACCCGGGAGCACGCTGTCCTTGCCAAGACTCAGGGCGTCAACAAGCTTGTCGTGGTAGTCAACAAAATGGACGATCCCACCGTGCAGTGGAGCGAGGAACGCTACAAGGAGTGCATCACCAAGCTCACAGTCTTTCTGAAGGGCCTCGGCTACAACCCCAAGACTGATCTGTACTTCATGCCCATTGCCGCGCAACTCACCCACGGTATCAAGGATCGCGTACCCAAAGACTTGGCTCCTTGGAACGACACTCCATCCCTTCTCGAATACCTCGACAGCATGCAGACGCTTGAACGCAAGATCAACGCTCCGTTCATGATGCCTGTCGCCGCCAAATACCGCGACATGGGTACCATGATCGAAGGCAAAATCGAAGCCGGCGTCATCCGCAAAGAGGCGAAGTACCTCATGATGCCCACCCGCGCCGAGATCACCATCTCCGCCCTCTACGGCGAAACGGAAGACGAGGTCGAGCGCGCCGTCTGTGGTGAGCAAGTTCGACTGCGCATCAAGGGCGCGGAAGAAGAAGACATCTATCCGGGCTTCGTCCTCTGCTCGCCGAAACGACCTGTGCACAATGTCACAGCTTTCGAGGCTCAAATTCGCTTGCTGGAGCTTAAGTCGATCTTGTCGGCTGGTTTCAACTGCGTTATGCACGTGCACTCCGCAACTGAGGAAGTTACTTTCGGTGCTCTCCTTCATAAGCTTGAACCAAAAACAAACCGCAAGTCGAAGAAGCCTCCGGGGTTCGCGAAACAGGGTATGAGTATCATTGCACGGTTGGAAGTCATTGGTGGAGCCGGCAGCGTATGCGTGGAGAGGTTCGAGGATTATCCGCAGTTGGGACGGTTCACGTTGAGAGATCAAGGGCAGACGATTGCGATTGGGAAGATCACGAAGCTGATCACGGATATGACTGGAGTTGAGGGGCAGAACTTGGCTGCTTAACTTGGTGCAGGTTGATGAACCATGAAGCCATGGAAACGCTACCCAGGACTAGTTGAGTCCGATGATGCAAAGCGAAGTTGAACGGCGGCATCAGCTCGATCAGCGCAGAGTTGAGGTAGAGATAAGGTGATGATGTAAATGATGGTTGGAACAACATCAAGGTGTCGAAGCGGATTCCAGCCAGCTACAACGTAGAATAGGTAGGTCAGAAAGTTACACCATTATGCGACTTGACCAGCAGCTTTCACTGCATTCCGGGACTTTATAATCATGCGAGCATTTGAGACCAGATATGACATATTGCGTAAGTCTTCAGACAAGCACAAAATACTGCTGACCACTGCGATCTAGGTTTATAATGGCCCAATAATCAAACGTCGTGCAGGTCCCAATGCCGCCACTGAACACCGGTCTCATAGCAACGCGGCTGGCGCGGGGCTGGGCGCCCTCCGTTTTTTCGACTCCTCCGTCTCGATCAAATGCGCTTCTGAAGGATCATCACGAGTGAAGGCAAACGACCGAAACTCCGTGTTGGCCCATCCTGTCCCATGGAAACGACCACTGTCCGACCAATCCTCGGTGAAGTAATGAGCAAAGCTGCCTGGACATTACAAGTCAGCCATCGGAACGATCCAGGCCCGCATTTGGGCGGTAGGCAACATACCGTGGAACACAACCACGATTTCCTTCTCCGGCCTCGCCAACCACACCCTACGCGACCCCTTACTCACCGACCTGGGAATAGCCCAATGTCGCGACCTCGCCACCCGGTTTCCCTACC
>DAHZQE010000513.1:0-9451 GCA_027409005.1 Ferrimicrobium sp.
AGCGATCTCAGCGCCGCAGCCTGGCGACACTCGACGGGTTTTCCCGAGGTTGCGGTCCGCCGACTCCGTTAGTCGCCATGGCTTCCTGTCCTGGAACACGTCGTGCCGTAAGCAGAGTGAGATGCTATCGTTCAGGACCAAACGATCGCAAGAGGCCTAGCTGGAGGAAGACTATCTGAAGGACACCATCGAACGCGTTTCAGTCGCAACGGCCAATGCGAGAATTCGACGCCACTATCTCCATGTTTGTGAGGGAAGCGATCAGTGCGTGTTAATCGACTCTGCATGTGAGGGGCCCATGGCACGCATCGCTCCGTTTCGTATTGGAGGAAGATGGCATTCGCGAACGTGAAGTAATGTAGCAATACAACAATGCTACAAGGCTGAAGCAGAAGGGTATACGTCGGCGGCGGCGGCGCAACCTCGGGAAAACCCGTCGAGTGTCGCCAGGCTGCGGCGCTGAGATCGCTACCATCACCCTGTATCCAACGCCACCATCCAAGAATCCTAGCGGAACCCATCGTTGATCGTGTTGTCGTCATCCCAAGCATACATGGTCCTCAATACCTCCTCGGCGGCTCATAACATCCCTCCTGCACCGGCAGCGGCCTTGCATAACCCGGCTCATGACCCCTCCCCTCATAATAATTACCCCCATAAGAACTTCTCGGCTCACTGTGCCCACCCCGACTCTTACTTCTAACCCTATCCTCACTATATCCGCCTCTACTCCTGCTTCTGGCCCGACTCCGACTCCTCTGAGTTGGCTCCTCGATCTACCCCTTCACAATAACCTTTTCTCCGCTTCGCTGGCGTCTTTGCCTGCGTTTGCGATGGGAAGGGTATTCGAGGATGACAAACCAGGCGTGGATGACTCCGGGAATCCAGGCGAGGAGAGTCAGCACGATGGAGACGAGGAGTTGGAGGCCGCAGCCTGTGCGGATGAGGACGGTGAGAGGTGGGAGGAAGATGGCAAGGATGGCTAGGATGAAGCCGCCCTGGGAGGGGTTAGAGGCGTTCGATATGAGGGAACGCAGAGGGTGGACACTTGCTAGGGCCATTGTGATGTTGATGCGAATGCAGTAGGGTGCACGGTAGGTCTCGCTGTCGTGATGGTAGTGACGATCGGTATGTCTTGTGTTCGTTGGTGACCTCGTTCTACCATTTGAAGGGATTTCGAACCTCTGTGCTACTTCTACATTGGAGCACCAAAGAATCAGTCCACCATTCTCCGCCTTCTGCGACCCATATGCCTTTTCCCCCTCATCGCCCTCTCCCCGGAGTTCACCCCGTGACCTCACATCCCCTAATGACGTGAGCCGAGACCGAACTTTCTCGCCTTACCGAAGAATTGATTAAAGTGACGTGGAGCGTGTGCAACATCATGCGCTACTTTGCCCAAGCCATTCCAAGGACGACAATTGCCTGCAGTTTCTTGCATTCTGCGTGACCCGCAGCGAGCACACGAGCTTGAGCTGAAGGTTGTCGTGCAACATGCAAGGGCCGCCTCATTCAAGTCGTGCGTGTAGAACATGGACCAAGCATAATCGCACAGCTTTCATGTCTATACTCGAAAGTGTCTTCATCTGCTCTGCCACGCCGCTGGGGAGTCTCATGATCGGACTGTACGCCGCTACTAGCCTCTGTTCAAGGGGTCACCGCGCCCCCGTGGATGAACAGATGGAACGTGCGATGGTATCTCAAGTCATCTTGCTTTGACAGCTTGTCATGCAGCGTCCCATCACTTCCTCCCTCATCACCACGTCCTCTCCACGGAGCTGAATCCCGGCATTTCCATCAGGAAGCGATTGCAAGTGAGGGTACGCTTTCCAGCGTATTTGACTAAAGCGATATGCAGCAGTTGGTGCTTCGCGACCTCACTTTGAACCCCAGATGCCTCTACTCTAGCCAAGCGTGTGCACCTGTCAGCCCCTGACAGTGCCTTCGTTGAGCCTGCGGCGACTAAGCTACGACCGCTCATGCGACGATTGGCAGGCAACAGTCCTAACTCACCATCAGCAAGACCTCTCGAACAAGAGATGCTGAGTTGATTGCGTGAAAGAAGGGGGAGGTGTTCAGATTATTGTTGCGTATAAGGATTGCTTCCTCACCATCCACGAAATGGATGTAGGACAGCTCCAATATTGAAGGATCATCATCGCAAGAGACCGCTTGAATGAGAGCGAGCGAACGTACCTCACGATCGCGACCTTCTGGTAGGACTCGGTTATCGCCTGCGCAGTGACGGCCGGGTGCGGTCAGGCGATTGTGTTCATGATGGATCGTCCGATTCAGCTTTCAATTCAGCCATTGTCACCTTCTTCGTCGAATGCGAGTTTGATCGGCTTAGCCTTCTTCTTCTTCGGCTTCGATGCAGATTTCACAAGTTCGGCGTCCTTTACTGGTACTGCTTCCTCCACCTCGTCCTCACCAATCACCTTCACAGCCTTCCGTTTCTTACTCCCAATTGCAGTACCCGCTTTGCCGTCACCCTTCCTCTCGCCCTTAGCAGGAAGCGCACGAGAATCAGCAGGCTCGGGCTCTTTGACATCAGCCTCCACGTTTCCGCCTACAGTCCCATCGGCATCCTCGCCACTCGCGGGTTTTGCAGTGAGCTTCTCATACTCCTCTTTGCTCACTGTCTCGCCCGCTTCGTCGACCACAGTGGGACCATCGTCCTCGCCATTGGGATCTTTTGCTCGACGTGGGCGCGCTGTCGGTCGTTCATGTCTATCTGCGTCCTCGCCTTGGCCCGTATGCTGTGCTTTAAGCCGTTGCAGAAAGGGCGGGAGAGAGTTATCGTAGCTCAGGTCCTTGGACTTGATCTTTCCAGACATTTCGACTTTCCTGTGCGGACTCTGAAATTGCCACCCGCTCCATGCGCCAGCATGAAAAGCGCCTTCCGCGGAGCGACACGATGTCCACGTGGGCCCCCCCCCCACGAGCCTGTTAGCTAATCCACCGCACTCGAACAGATGGAGTCGAGGCTTTCCATAATCCGCTGTGTCAGCGGAGAAGTGCTGCAGGCCCCGTCGCGGTGTCGTTCGCCAGAGAAGTCGGAGGCTAAAACCGCCAAGACCGGTTGACGTAGGCTTGCCCGCAATTGGCTGACCACAGAACAGAGAGACTCGGCGCCGACGGCCTCCAACACCATCACTCCGGCCAGATCTTTGTCGCAAGGACCAGGTCGAATATTGAAGCAAAAGAGGTGGCAGTATCGGGGATTGAAGAGGTCGTAGTTGAGAAAGGGCGAGCGTGTTGTAGGTGCTTGGCGGGCAAGTGAAACGGACGGCGCTGCGTTTGACAGGGGCTTGGGGGTCGCCGAGAGGGACTTTGCGGGTTGAGTGCTTCAACGCTATACACCTTCAAGACACCACCAACAACTGGCTACATCCAGGACCGGACGATTCGAGGATACAAAGGACGACTTCGCGGAGTAGACCTGACCTCCAGTCGCTCGCTTCTGCTGCCAGCGCGCCGCTTCGGAGCTCCAGACATCCCATCTCGAGCGGCCACAGATCGACCCTGCAAACCGATCGCATACCCTCTGCCACATCCCCCCGTCGATTGACAACACCTCTTCCTCCGGCCCGCGCGGGGCCCATCATCATTCTCACCATGGACTACCTCAGTGCGCTCCAAAAACGACTCCCCTCAACCGACAACCTCCCCACCCTCAAATCCCTCCAAAACACCTCACTCAAAGATGTGTCGGAAAAAGTACAAGCACCTCTCCGCACAGGCTTCTTCCGGAAACGAATACGCATACGCGGCAACAGCAAAGTCAGCGTACCCTTATACATCGTCCTCCTCTTCCCCGTCCTGGTCCTCATAATCATCCTCCTCCTCTTCGTTCGACATCCCAACTCCCCAGCCGGCCGCCTCATACCGGCGGGCGCACCTCCGAGCGTCCGGAAAATCAGCGAGAAATACGACAAAGTCTTCGTGACAGGCTGCCTGGATCCGAATGTCCAGAAAGACGCACCGCGAGAAAATGCCGCCTTCGTAGTTCTAGCGCGAAACAAAGAGCTAGAGGGTGTACTGGAGTCCATCAAGAGCGTCGAAAGGCACTTCAATCGCTGGTTCCACTACCCATACGTCTTCCTCAACGACGGCGACTTCAACAGCACCTTCAAAGAAGTCGTACGCAACCACACCTCCTCGCCCGTGGAATTTGGCAAGATCGGGCCGGAGCACTGGGGCTACCCCGACTGGACAGACGTCAATGTCGCCAAGGAAGGGATCAGGAAACAAGGCGACGCGGCCATCATGTACGGCGGGATGGAGAGTTATCACCACATGTGCCGCTTCTACTCCGGCTTCTTCTACAAACACGAGTTGCTGCAGAAGTACGAGTGGTATTGGCGCGTGGAGCCCGAGATCAAGTACTTCTGCGATATCACGTATGACCCGTTCGTGCATATGGCGAGGAGCAATAAGACGTATGGGTTCACGATCGCGGTGAAGGAATTGAAGGAGACGGTCCCAAATATCTTCCGCTACGCCAGCGCATACAAACGCACCCACAACCTGACTTCGCAAGGATTATGGGAAATGTTCGTCGAGCCCAAGGAGGGGTTCAATCAAGATGGAACACCGAAGAAGGATGCGATCAAGCCAGAGGACCTGCCAAAGGATGATCCGAAGTATGCGGATAAGCAAAAGCCGTTGCCAGAGGATATCTTGAGGACGGAGCCAGGGGCGGGTACGTTGCCGGATATCGATCCCGAGGCGATGGAGGGAGAGGTGTATAACATGTGTCATTTCTGGAGTAATTTCGAGATTGCGAGGTTGGACTTTTTCAGGAGTAAGGAGTATGAGGAGTTCTTCGAGATGATGGATCGAAGTGGTGGGTTTTGGATGGAGAGGGTGAGCTTACTCGACGTTGCTTGTTCTTGTTGCTCATGCTGACTTTCACGCTTCAGTGGGGTGATGCACCCATCCACTCCCTCGCGGCCGGCGCCCTCCTGGCTCCAAGCGATATCCACTATTTCCGCGACTTCGGCTACCGACACACCACCATCCAGCATTGTCCCGCGAACGCTCCGGCTCGCCAATTACCGCGGGAGCCTTATCTCGAACACACGACTCTCGATGAGAAGGCGAGGAGAGAGGAAGACGAGTACTGGGCGAAATGGGATCCGGAGAAGGAGAACGGAGTAGGATGTAGGTGTCGGTGCGATACAGACATTGTGGATGTGGAGGGCAAAGAGGGTAGCTGTATCCCAGAGTGGGTGGAGATTGCTGGAGGGTTCATTACGCCTGCTGGGAGGGATTGATGAGGAAGCAGCAGAAGGGCGGCTTCGATGGATGTGTCGGATTTGGGATTGACGTTGTAGCGACCAGGTAACTTATTTGCATCGGGCAGGGCGTTTGAGGTGCAAGCGGGTTTTTCTGGGAAGGGGATGTACCAGTGCTTGCGAGAGAGGGGGTGGGAGCGAGAGGGAGCCTCCACATAGCTGTGTGTCGCCGCTGAAAGACTCTCGGCTCACGCGTCCGGCGCTTCCGTTCCCACTGTCTTGTCGTCGATCGCGATGGGCGATACCGGGCATCCTGCCGGAGCTGTTCTCGTCCAGCAACCTCCGCCCCGGTGGTCGGCGGTGGTCGCCCCGATATCGCCACGTGACTGGACCGACTCCAGACACTCGAGGGCTGCCTGCAAGCTCTAGCTCGGCTTCCTTTTTCATTGACATCATCTGCATTGGCCCAAAAAAGCTACCCATTTCCTCAGAATGGCATAGCAGCCGGCCCGCGTGCGAACGTTGCGAGGATCTGCTTCGTCTACTGTCCGTTATCAGAGGATTCCGTGGATGGTGGAGTCTGCGATGGCGATTTCCATCGCACGAGAAGGCACGGCGGTTCGCGGTGATGGCGTGGAAATGTCAGGTATAAGATACCGAGGATGTCTCGTGGAAATCGCCCATTGGAGTCTCATCAGAGAACCTAAACTGTGCGTTTCGTCTCTTTGATTGAAGCTTCCGTACTTCTATTCCCGCTACATCACTCACACTACATCCTGTCAGGAGACTGCCTGATCGTGGCCGGACATTAGTAGACGAAGACCCTGCCACCTACTGCGCGTCCCGACCACATCGCTTGCAAATCCCACCGAACCCACTCAGCAGCCATCAAGTTTCTAAGTCAACATGGTCGGCCCCTCTCTCCCCAAATCCTTCAAGGCCGCTGTCTTGTCCGGCGACAAATTGAAGATCACAGAGGTCCTCATGCCGGAGGTCAAGGATGGCGAGATTTTGATCAAAGTCCATGCCTGTGGAATTTGCCACAGCGACCACGATGTCCTGGCCGGCCATTTCGGCCCTCCGTACGTTCGAAGCAAGAACTTGCACCGTCACGAGAGCGGCGTGTGACTGACCCGATGCATCCAGACAAGTCCAACGCCTCGGCCACGAATTCATCGGCACAGTCGTCTCTGTCCCTTCCTCGGAGAAGAAGTGGAAGGTCGGCGACCGCGTCGGCGGCCCTTGGCATGGCGGGCATGACCATGCCTGTCGACAATGTGCGAAGGCGCAGTTCCAGATGTGCCAGAACAAAGCTATCAATGGCGTGACGAGGGATGGAGGGTATGGGGAGTACGCGACCCTTCGAACGGAAGCGGCGGTCAGGATTCCGGAGGAGGCTGACCCGGCTGAGACGGCACCATTGTTGTGTGCGGGAGTTACGGTGTTCAATGGGATGAGGAGGATGGGCATCATGGCGGGCGATACTGTGGCGATCCAGGGGTTGGGTGGACTCGGTACCTTCGACCTTTTCGAGAACCTAACAAGGGCTCCGCTGACCTCCAGGCAGGCCACCTAGCGATCCAATACGCCCGCAAAATGGGCTACCGCACCGTCGCCCTCTCCCGCGGCACATCCAAGAGATCCTTCGCCATGGACCTCGGCGCAACGGACTACATCGACACCCAAGCCGCGCCCGTCGGCGAACAACTCCAAGCCATCGGTGGAGCCGCGCTCATCATCGTCACCGCGCCGAACCCCGAAGTCATCTCGCCCCTCCTCGGCGGCCTCTCCCCCGGCGGGAAATTGCTGGTCCACACTGCCGTCGGCCCCGTGCAAGTCGATACCGTGCCCATGGTTCTGAATGCATTGAGTGTGCAAGGCTGGCCGAGCGGACATGCGGTGGACTCTGAGGAGGCGATTGACTTTGCGAGGAGGAATGGGGTTAAGTGCATGATTGAGAAGTTTCCGTTGGAGAGGGCGAATGAGGCCATGGAGAGGATGTTGCAGGGGCATGCGAGGTTCAGGGCGGTGCTGGTGATGGGTTGAGATGGAGGCGGAGGTGGGTTGTGGGCGAGTGGATGAAGTTGATGTTGTTATTCTGGGTATCATTGATGCATGCTGTATCTCGGCTCTGGGACGTGGTACCGCCCTTTGGCCCCCTGTTGGTGTGCCAATGCGAGCACTCCGCGAGAGTGTCGTCGATCGGCTTGTATGGCTCGCGACTCAACCACCATGACGGACGGCGCCACGACACCCACACTGTGTTCTTCGCCATCACGAGACGAGCCGTCCTTCCCCTCAGCGGTCCTCTATGCACGCAACTGGCACCAGTATGCGCCCCACTGCTGCATCCGTATGTCTTTCATAATCTCATAACATGTCGTGACCCCGCGTCAATTCGGCGTAGGACTCTGAGCGCTACTGACCGTACTCTCCGCTGTCTTGCCCCTCAACTCAATGCCCGCCTGCGCCGCCGTCGCCTGGCGATTCGCTTCGTCGCTCAATCCCCTCGCCCACTCTTCGCGTCCCCTCCACTTGCCACTCCTTCTCGCACTAACCTCCTCCATCATACGATCCACCTGCTCGAGCGTCAAGCTCTTGGTCTCGGGGACCACGACATAGGCGACCACAGCGCACACCGCGCAAAGTCCAGCCCAGAGAAAGAATACCTTCACCCCCAAGCCACCCGTGCCCGTCCCAACCGTAGCATTATTACTCCCATCCACAATATACGGGATCAAAACCGCGATGATACAATTCCAGAACCAATTACTCGCCGTACTCAGCGCCACACCCTTGCTCCGAATCGGCAGCTGAAAGATCTCCCCAATCACGACCCACCCCGCCGGACCCCAGGTAGAAGCGAAGAAGAAGACGTAGAGGCAGACGAAGATGATGAGGACGTAAGATTGGACCGTTCCGGCTCCGAGGAAAGTGCCGACGAAGGCGACGATGAATTCGCAGACTGCCATGCTGGTTGCGCCCCAGATGAGGAGGGGCCGGCGGCCGAAGCGTTCGATGGTGTAGAAGGATAGGGGTGTGCTGGCGACGTTGACAAGGGTGGTGATGAGGGAGATGAGGAAGGGGTTGTGGAGGTGAAGGGACTGGAAGAAGGTTGTGTTGTAGCTGCGAGAACCGTTAGCCGAGATCAAAAGCTTGGCCGGAGTTGGGTGCTGTACTAGAAGATGAAGTTGATGCCGGTGAACTGCTGCATCATCTGGATCGAGGTACCGATGAAGATCTTTCGCGCATTGCTGTTGCTATTGAAAACGCCACCCTTGAAGCAGCCTAGCCAGCTGACTTCACCGAGTTGCTGCTCGTAGAGGTAGTTGGCCTGGATCTCCGCCAGCTCCATCAAGACGTAATCAGACTCGATCGACTGCCCTCGAACTCGAGCAAGGGCCTTCATTGCTTTGTCTAGTTTGCCCTTCTTGACGTAATACCGCGGACTCTCCGGCATGAACAGCAGTCCCGTCGTCAACACCGTAGCCCAGACGAATTGGATCGATATCGGTATCCGGAAGGCGCTGTAACCCGGCCGGTCCCGGGTCGCATATCCTACTACGCTGGCCAACATGATGCCGACCGTGATGGAGAATTGGTAACATGAGACTATCATGCCACGGATGTTGCGAGGAGCGGTCTCGGACAGGTACATGATGTTGACTGCCGAGATGAAACCGACGCCAAACCCGGATATCAGACGGCCCACGACCAGAGCCGGGATGCTGATGATTGCCACTTGGACGACGACTCCAATGGCGAAGCCGATGCAGCCGGTGATGACAATGGTGCGGCGACCGAAGCGATCTGCCAGGGAAGCGCTGATGAGAGCGCCGAAGAAGGTGCCGCATGAGAGGATGGAGACGATGAGGGACTTCTCAGATGTCGTATACGTGCCGGTGCTGGGGTTGCCGTACGCCTTCTTGAACGAGGTCATGCCGATGACCGAAGAGATGTAGCCTGTATCGTAGCCGAACAGTATGCCGGCGAACGTGGCGAATGCGCACATCAGGTAGGCCTGCGAACCGGGTCAATCGCAATTTCCTCATCCGGCGTCACGCGGGACGTCACCCACCTTGACCGACACCGGCGCCTCAATGATGTCCATGTCCATATGCGACGCCATGGCTGCCGCGCTGCCCGTTGTGGCCAGGTTATGGAAAGGACCGGCGTTGTGATCGCGGCTGGTGCGCCGGCGAGCAATCGCT
>DAHZQE010000514.1:0-4522 GCA_027409005.1 Ferrimicrobium sp.
TTCAGTCGCATCTGCTCGACCACATGATCTTTGTCCGCCGGACTTGTTCGATGATTCGGGCGCCATTCTGATTCTCAGTGTGCAGGATGCACAAGCATGTGCTCCTCATACGCCTCTTCTCCGGGCATGATCTTTGTCTCCCGCAGCTGAAAGCCTTGCCGCTGGTAGAAAGCCAGAGCGCTGCTATTGGCCTGCACAAAGATCTCGTACCCACCGTCAGTGGCTAGATCGCAGGCTGCGCGGAGCAGACGGTGGCCAATCTTCCTCCCTTTGTAGGCATGATCTACGCCAAAAAGCTCGAGAAGTAGGTGGGCATTCCCGCTCATATGCTTCTCTCGAGCCTCAGCCATAGCGTCGATTATCGCTCGATACGATTCGGCATCATGGTCAGGCGTAATGTCGAACTCCGTCCACATGCCGGCTCCCTTCTGGTCCGGGCCTTGGAAGCGAAGGTTGAGCACGCCGACTACCTCGCCATTCGACTTGTCGACGGCAGTAAACACGTAGCAGTAGTCGTCCTGGATCGACTTGGAGAACAGTCGCCTCCACCATTGCCGTATCATTGGCGTATCCGGCATGCAGCGGGCGATGTAAGGGTTCACGGGATGGAAAGAGCGGGCCACAATGGTGCTCAGCGAATCGACTTGGTCCATAGTGGCCTGCTTAACTACGATTTCGGCCTCCATCATCTTTGTAGGGTCTGCCAGTAAATGCTCATGTACCTGCGGGCACTCCAAGTGGCAGAACACTGGAGCGAAACAAAGTGTTAGTCTCGAATCGCAGTCACGCTTACAGACAAGCTCGTAAGAATAGCCGACCTCGTTCGAAGCCGGATACGAGACCGGTGATCAGGGAAGGTGTCGAATGCGGGAGTCCAATGCTGTGATGTAGACGCAGATAGTCGAGGTCAAGTTGATCACAAAATCGACTCAATTCTTCCGTCGTTTCGCCGCTTAGGCCTCGAATGGCTGCCTCAGGCTCGCGTGGTGACCGCTCCTAGCTATACAGGGAGCAAAGGGAGAAGATGCAACATCTCGGTGTGATTTCTGAGGGCAGGGCGATATTGAACCTAACCGCGCATCGCAGTCAGGACGATGGGAATTCGTCTTGGCGACCGCTTTGGGGGTTCGCGCTTCGACAAAGTACTATCGATCCAACATTGACTGTCGCACGCCGAGGAGTAGCCGGCCCCTCCAAACTCATACACAAGTCTACGGAGGTCATTGAAACAGGCGACGTAGTATTGATTAGGAGATTATTCCCATTCCACAGGAAATCTGGGCGCATCGTCACCCTCGCCAAATTACCGCATTTCATCAGCACGACGTCGTCGTCGGCAGCCGTAGCGGGGTGGCAAGCGTACGAGCAAGCAGAGAAGTAGGCAGAACCTAGCTCCTTGATAGCGTCGTAGCTGGTGGAGTACTCGCCCAAGACGCTGGAGAGGCTAGAGCTACGGAGCCAGGTCTGTGAGGAGGCATTACCGGACCTGGAGTGGATCTCGAATATGGTGCGCTCGAGGGCAACTTCGATGTAGACGAGGCGAGTGTGTTTGTTCGCGAGGGCGATTGGGTGAAGCAGGACGTCGGCGGCGCCATGGGAGCGGACATTGGCCATAATGCGGTCTTGGGTGATCGGGTTGCGAAGAATCCGGCTTTGCATCTCTGATGGCAGGTCGAGGAGACGGTGTCCCACTTTCGATTTCGTTGGTTCCGGTATCGACCTTCTCATTTGGTTGGCTGCTGAGGGACAAACCCTCAATGAGACTGACGAGGTTGTTTGATATCTTGTGGGTGATGGGGTATGCTTTATCGTTTCGCGTACCCGGATGCGAGGGAGGTCACTGTGCTTTTGGGGCTCTCGCAAGTCTGTGCGAGGGGGGTAGTTGAAGGAAGATAGCAGGAGGACGGGTTGAGTGCAGAAGAAGTATATGCGGTGCGTCGGCTATGTTTACGAGTTGTTTCGGTCGCGGAAGGCATCTGGTCCGAGCGCGGACATTCACTGTCGGTCCCACGAAAGCGGAAGGCACCCGATCCGTCGCATCCTAGGTGGCAGGAGCTTCACCATTCACCGCGGCATACAGCCTTTCAAGATACATCGATGCACTCACTGCCAGATAACAACGTTTCGTTACGATACACAGGCCCGACCCATGCTAACACTTCTCTCCGCGGCCGCCACCTAAATCATCTCGACAACGACCTCCTTGCCCTGAGCTTTGTAAGACTCCTCAAAACCAGTGCCTCAGATCCCCGAGCGCATCCACCATGCCCTCACCACTGCAGCGATACTGACGCAGCAAGACTTTCCGGACGCTGGGCAAGTCAAGCATCCTGCCAAGCCTGTAGTCCTGCACCAGTTGATCCACCGACCGCTGCATACCTGTATGTTGGTCGACCAGCTCGTCACCGGCCCACTTGATGGTGACTTCAGCGAGGTTCTCGCACTTGCGCATGAGTTCGACGTCGAGTTTGGATGCAGGGCCGGTGTAGAAGTTGAATTGAAAGCGTGAGAAGTACGGAAAGTCGAGCTTCTTGACTGCGTCGAAGCCATTGCTGTAGTTGGAGGAGACCTGCGAGAGATCGATGGAGTTGAGCCAATCACGAAACCCTGTGTGGCCCCGGCCGCTGTGGATGCTGTAGGTCGTCTTTTCAATTAGGGTCCTGAGGTAGATTGCACAGAGGCGCTTGCACGTAAAGGTGATAGGTGGGAGATGGTCGACCTTAGTGGTGGCGCGAGGAAGGCAGACGCCTTTGCATTTTGGCTCGATGTCGAAGGTAATAATGTAGTCGATTAACTCAGGTGTCAAGTCGAGGAGGCGGAAGTGTTGACTAGCATTGTTCTCGCTTCCGAGGGACAGACGCTTGAAGGAGCTGCCGAGGGCGTGCGCCATGTTCTCAACCGGGTTGGGAAGGGGAAAAGGCGGTGGCCAGTACGCGTATTGATGCTAATTGAAGGATCTCGATCTTCCTTGAACTTCTGGCAGTGGTATGCGTACTCGATGGAAGAAGAAGAAAGCCAAAGGGAGCGTGGAAGCACGCTTAAGTAGACGTGGTGCGAGGCCGGTCCTGCGTTTACCGAGTGTTCTACTCACGCGAGTGGTCAGGTCCATTCAGGAAAGGCTGAGCATTCACCCCAAGCCCTGCGACAGCTAAAGGTATGGCCTCCGCACGATTTCCCGTGTGACCAGAGAGGCCGCAGTCACCCCTAACAAAGCCATTGTCGTAGAAGGTGGAGCCTGGTGATCCACCGAGGGTCGCTGCTTGTGACTTGTAGGCTAGAGAGAAAGTCAGAAACGTGTCTTATATACCAGGTTCGTGATGGACAGGAGAAGCGCGAAACTGGAGTCTGGCGCTACGAAGGTGAGGGAAGAGGTGCAAAGGGGCCTACAAGTGGATTTTGGTATTGACTAGCGGCAAGCCACCCATCGTTACGGCTTGCTGGAGAATAAAAAAAACATCTTTGGCTGCAAGTCCCGGGTCCCTAGCGGAGATGCGCGTATTGCAGAGCCAGAGCGCAACCGGAGACAATGAAGTAGAGAGGAAGTTACATCCATACGCCCTCGCTATGCATGACCCAAGCCACGCTCCCTCCACCGCAAAGTCAGCACAACATTGCCGGCGCCCGCCAAGGCACAACATCCTCAAGTCATACCTGATTCGCACTTACCTCACAACTTCCCACTCGGCTTCATGAATTCCGCATCATTCTCCCTATTGTCCGCCTTGGCCTCCTCAAGCATCTGGTCGATCCCGCGCTCTCGCAGCGCTTTCTGCACGCACTCATCATCAGCCCCAAGCGCCCAAGACGCCCTTCCGGGAATCGAAGGATAAGTGAGGGGGAGGGGGACGGGCACAGAACGTACCGTCAGACAAGTCTTGTACTGCTTGAACAGTGGCTCGCACTCATCGATCGTGGCTGTGCCGCGGAGGTACTCTAATGCTTCGTGATCAGCAGAGCGATGGCGGATGAGGTAGGCGTGGCGTGGCGTGGCGTACTTTCACTGTACCATTTCAGAAAACAGGTATCGTATCGCCTGCAAGCCCGTCAGCGTCTTAGTATTGGGTTGTGGATGGATGCGCACGCACTCTTTGACCTCATTGCATTCCTCAGCTAATGACGCCGACATTATGGAGTTGTTGTGGTGATGGACAGCGACGACTTCCCTGAGAAGGTGAAGTCGATGTTCGGAGAAGGCTGTGGAGATTCGGTGGCAAAAGTCGCCGTGGCTGCGAATCTTTCGGTCTACATTTGCAGGTTGCAGCGCATGAATCTTGCTGGTGAGGAGGGGACTGCCAACGGGATAATCAGGACGGAAAAGGCTCGTTGGGTATCGCGGATAGACCGCACAGGTAGCCCATTACGTCTATGTCTATGTCTATCAACATGGGCTCTTCAAAAGCCCCTCCTACCTCTTATTAATACAACAAGGCTAACCACCACTTGCGCACCGATTCAACTCCTAAACGTCCCACTCCTGCCCGCCCGCTCTGCTGATCACTCATCATCAGCCCCAAGCGCCCAA
>DAHZQE010000522.1:0-5904 GCA_027409005.1 Ferrimicrobium sp.
ATGGCCGACCGCACTAAATTCGCTCACAGAGTTCGTGCTGCTTCGACTCAGACCACCACTATCCATGATCGTGGAAGCAGGTCGCTTCGCACCTCCCACAAGCCCAGCGACGCCACCAAGTACAGCCTTACCGCCACCAGCTACCTGCTTCGGCGCCTTAGTGAGTACAGTCATCATGTCTCCGCCAAACTTGCCAAAAGCGTCTGGGGTAGGCCAACCAAAGCCTTTGCCGCCACCTGGCGACTTCGACAGACCCTGATCCTTCTCGAGGAAGCGCTTCATGCCCTCACTCTCAGCCAAAGGTTGGAAGCGTACAGCATCCGTGAGGTACCGCTCCAGCTCGTCTCGCAAGGTCGCCTTGGTATTCTTTCGCCATTGCGGCAGCTCAGCGTGCGCTTGCGTGAAGCCGTGCACACCGGTGATAACGCTGATACGGCGAAGCACTTCGTGCAGGACTTCGAAGTCGGCGTATTTGCGAGGGATCATCCATCCGCTGTATGCAGATATCGCGGGTTCGATCTGTATCATGTAGTCCGTCTGCGGCTTGTTCCTGATCGCTGTGCGATCTGTCGGATTGCTATCGTCGAAGATGTTGACTGTCGCATTGTGCAGAGTTAGCGGTGGCGGCTGATTGCGAGGTCTGTCCGGCTCGTCTTGCAGAGCGGTAGGCTGTTGATGCGGAAAAATCTGATCGAACGACGTGAACTGCGTTTTTGTGTTCGGCGTCATGGGGCGTGAGCCAGCTTTGACTGGGCTCTGCGGGATGGGCTCATCTTCCTTCCAAGCCTCTGCCTCATCTTCTTGGCGATCTCGATCGCTTTGACTTGAGATTGGAGTTGGCGCACCGTGTGTGTTGACATCGGATATGCTCTCTGTGCTGCTCATTGCGGCTAGCTTCGCTACACCCTCTTGACTTTCGCGCGCTCTTCGTTCGTCCTCCTCAATCATCAGCTGGGTCAAGCGCTTCGCTTCTTGCATGGCCTCGTCCATTGCCTCCTCTGCGCGACTCTTCCGCCTGTCATGCTCTAGCCCTGGTCTTTCAGGCAGGATAGGCCTTGCATCAGCTTCGCGCTCGCCTCGAATCCTCTGTTCTTGTCTCCTAATGGCTTCCGCTTGCGATTTGGTAGCCTCGATGTCCTGCTTCTGCGGCTTGCCCTCTACGCCGGCATCCACCATATTCATTACTTTGCTAGTCGTTTCGCTTTCCTCCAACCCATATACAATCCATTCATTGATAAAGTCGGCTTCAGAGCAATACGTGATGGTGTAGCTCAAGATCAATTGCGCCAAGACCTGCTTCAAGAAGACATGTACTGGCGGGCAGTTGTACGCCTTCGGATCGAGGTAGGCCTGCAGTATATCCTCGGAGAAGTCCGCCAGCTTGACATCCTGCGACTCCTTGTTCAACATATACGATAGACTGCTGTCCGGCTTGATTTCCAAGTAGGTGGCAATCGCGTCCTGAGGAGCAGAATTCGGCGACGCATTCAGCGCTTCAGCTAGCTCTTGCAGGAAGACAATGATGATGCTGCTCGCGTTGGTCGTGAAATCCAGGAAAGCATCTGCTGGTCGCTTTCGACGTAGATGACCGGAGATTGAGAGCAAGAAAGCCACAAGAGTCTCCCGGCATGCTGCTGGAAAAGATTGCTCGCCAGGAAGCGTAGGGTCATACCAGTAGTGTACGTAGTCCTTGATCGCAGCGTCCGTGAAGGCATTTAAAGCAGTCTCCGTCTCTGGCCCAAAACTCGAGTAGTCCAAACCTCGTCGTGACAGCACTGTCTCCGCAGCCTCGCCCTCTCCCTCGCCCCTTGTGCGCAATCCCAGGACTCGCCGGGCAACTTCGATCCCAGCTTCTCGCCGCCGCTCCCGCTCCTGCTGCTTCGTCGCTTCGTCGCGATCATCACCCCGGATACCCTCCCAGGTCGCGTGGAGTACAATACCTCCTGCGACTCCGATAACTACCAATCCAACCCGGCCAAGGATGAGATATGTGGATGCACTTAGGCCGACGAGGCACGCTCCCAGGGCCTCGTTGCTCGCATGTGATAGGAAGTGAATCGCGGTGTCTGCGACTCGCTGCCATGCAGTCGACGAGGCTACGGTCCCCGTCTTCGTAGCAGCTGAAGGGGTCTGTCCATCGGTCTTGCTGGCTTCGATCTTTACGGGAATGGGTGTTTCCTCTACCGCCGGCTGCGGGGCATCCTTCTCGGAGTCATCCATGGTCTCTCCAGCGGCTCATCAATGTCATCGCATCCCGAGCATACCAAATGATCACTCTCGAAGGTGGTGACGGAGAGGCTGCCGGAGCAGGGCGCAACTGGGGTCAGCGCTCGCGTGGAGATCTACAGGGGTCCAATGCGTTCCGAGCCTTGTGCTTTGCGCCACACTTGGCGCCACAGATCAAACAAAGACAACGAGAAAGTCGACTTGTAAAGACTGTTGAATATCAACTCAGCGGCGGCAGTGATTGTCGAGAAGAATTGGACAGTCGCACAACTTCCTGATCGATTGCGTCGCAGATGTGTCGAATCTGTGGCACTTGAGGAGGTACTGAAGATGGTGGCGAAGGAGCTGGAGTGAGGGTACGCAGTGTCTATACGTTCAGGGAAGGCAGGATCTGAATGTCGTTGAGCAGTGGTTGCCGAGGCTTTCGGAGCTCCCGTCCAGTCTTTGACGGCCGAGTCGTCGCCTAGCATGGTCTCCTCAAGACCTCATCAAGTCCTCCCGGACGAGGGGCTGGGATGACGGCCGCAGGGACTCGGTAGCCAGGTTCATCATATCTCCAAGTGAGATCGGGGCAAGTCCTACAAGCGAGAAGCAATCGAAAGTCATGGCCACCGAAGCATGTCGCATTGTGCAGCACAGATTGGCGCACAGGGTCGTTGAGGACTCTGGAACACGGGTGAAGACTGATCTTGAGTGCTCGCTGTAAGGCTACATACCGCTCAAAACGAAAACGCTCACTTCTTCCTCCCAATCCTCAAAGCTTTCGCCACGACCTCCGGCACCGCCACGGGCTCTTCCTTGACCGCCGTCGCTCCCTTCGTCCACCCAACAACAATGTCCCCCGCCTTCTCCAGGCTCTTCTTGACGTCGAGCTCGAAATCATCGAATGCCCGCTGCAGATAGCTTGTTGTCGCTGGCTCGCCAGCCCTGGTCGTCTGCGCTTCCTGTGCCGGGCGGACATCCGCAGATACCTCGGAGACCGTCGGCGATGGCTGAGTCGCGCCAAGAGGACTGGGCATTTGACCGTCGGACTTGCGCTTTCGGCGCTTGACGCTGTCTAGCATGTCGTCCAGGGATGGCTTCTTCGCGTCGACCGCGTCCTCCATCGCGGCGGAAACCGGCGCCGCGATCCAGTCGTCCTTGATGGCGGCCGGATGGTCCATGTGCTCTGCCGTCGAGTCTGCGGGGTCCGTCGCGTCTATCAGGATGTCGTCGAAGGTGGGCGTCGCGGGGCGCTCGACCTTGGCCTTCTTCTCCGGCACAGCCGTCGTCGCGGGCACGACCGGGCTCTGCACCCCATACGCTTTACCCCAGCGGCATTCCGACGGGTAGTCACACGTGGCCCAGCAGTCTTTCCCCCGGAATCCTGGGGCCTTCGTGGCGCACGTGCCCGTGCGATCCCACGCGCCGTTCATCCAGCGGCCTGCGGTCGGCACCCCGGGGCCAGCCAAGTCCGTGGTATCGCCCGAGCCCGCGTCCTCGACGAGCGCCCGCGCAGCTTGGACCTGCCGTCGCCAGGTGCCCCATGCCTTCCAGCCTTGGTAGTCGAACTCGGAGGCGCAGGCTTTGTGCCGGACGACTTTCTTGTTGGTGCGGCGCGAGCGCTGGACCGTCGTCGTGCCGGCGCAGAAGTGATGGCCGTCGTCGAGACAACGGCGGGTGACTCCCAGCTGGTAGACGCGGGAGCAGAGGTGGCATTGCCAGAGCCAGCGCAACGGGTCGGATGGGGGCGGCGGGGCCGGGAAGGGGGCCGCCGGCTTGCTGTCATTGCTTCGCGGGAGCGAGATCGTGATCGCTTGCCTCAGCGGATGCAGCGGAGTGCGAGGTGTGAAGGGCGAAGGAGGAATCGCAAGGTTCGAGGACTTGAACGGCGTCGGGGTGATCGTTAATCTGGACGGCATCGTTCTGTCGAGTGAGTGGCGTGTCTGCTGTTGAGGCCTTGCGATTGTATTAAGTCCTGCTGGAAGTTCCGCTTTGTGTGGGAATTGTGGTATTGACGAAGACCGGCTTCGTCCGAACGGCTTCGTCCTTGTACTGCTCCTATGAAATGTCAAAGCAACAAACAATGAGTGTGGGGAGGACGGGAACTCCGAGGTCAACAACTGTATGTGAGCAAGCGAACGACTGATGCAGGAGCGAGCGGACGAGGATGAGAAGTAAAAGGCGAGTTTCCACGGGATTGCACGCTCGGTGCTTCGTACATGGCCTCAATCTTACAATGAAAGCGTGCCTCGAACCTCTTCGCCGAGTCGACAGAATGCGCTTCTTTGTTCGCGAGCTGCTGCGCGTTGTCGAGCATCGACAATTCGGCCCATCGCGTGGTGGTCGTTCTTTGTTGCAGTCATCGCGCAAAGCCGGAAGGAGATTTGCAGCCTCGTGACATCGTAAATCTGACTCAGCTGTCGTGGGAAAAAAAACGCCACCTTCGGGCGGAGTATGCTCAGTAGCCAGACCGAGCCGAGGGCGAGCAGCGCGGTGGCCTCGGGGAGTCTTGTCGTTCTGTGCCTCATCAATGTATCCCTCTAGTCCTCAATGCGTCATGATCCCCACAGCCTGCACCAAAATCCCAAACACCAACCCCCTCGCCACCTCCGGCACCTGCAAGCAATCAAAAACCCTCCCCATCGCCTCCCCACTGGCCGCAGCCCCCATCAGACTCTGCAGCGCCATCGGCATGCCCTTCTTCACAAGCAATTCCCTGGCCTTCCGTCTCAATTCCTCTTTCTGCTCCGCCGTCTTCTCAGGATAATCCCGCTTCCAAATCTCCATCTCCTCAGCCGTCGCCAGACCATTCTCGCGGAGCTTACAAATGTGACTTGCAACGCCGGAGTCACTAAGATTGCTGTCCAGGAGTGAAGTTTGGAGCATGTCGCGGATGGCGAGGAGTTGTGGGTTACCTGGCCGGAGCAGGAAATTCTTGGCTGCGGTCAGAAGGGTGCGGCGGATGTTCCAGGCGGAGGAAAGGGTGTAGAGTTCTGTGATCACAGCGAAGAGTAGCTCGATGGCGACGGAGGTCTCGCGTTCGGTGAGGGGTTCTTTGGGTTTGCAAGGGGTGATGGAAGGCTTCGCCCCTGGGTTAGGGGGTTTAGTGGGGCGAGGCGGCCGCGGCGGCGGTGCTTCGTCTGCAGTCGCAATTGAATGTCGTAGGGGTAGGTCCATCGACGTTCGTGCTGTCTCTGCGCTGACTCTGCCTACGTACGGTTGTTCGTCGAAGTCCTCCCGTATTTCACTTGGCGGTGGAGGTAGGTTGATGGGCATCTCGGTGCTGTGATCGACGCTCGGCACAGGCGCTGGTGTCTCTTCCGCGTGCACGTCTGGCAAAGTCTTTGACCGCGAGAGCTCAGCACTGGTCCTTGACGAAGCGCTCTGCCTCGGTTCCGAGTCACCGTCTCGACTGCTCGTGGTAGCCACGCTTCCTTGCCTCTCGGTCCTCATCTTTGGCGGTAGTGAGCTGAGGCTCTCCCTGCTCTCCCGGCTCTCCCGCGCTGGGCTCAGAGAATCTACTGAAGTCTCCAACCCAGGACTGGGTCTGCTCTTATGGCCGACCGCACTAAATTCGCTCACAGAGTTCGTGCTGCTTCGACTCAGACCACCACTATCCATGATCGTGGAAGCAGGTCGCTTCGCACCTCCCACAAGCCCAGCGACGCCACCAAGTACAGCCTTACCGCCACCAGC
>DAHZQE010000024.1:0-3923 GCA_027409005.1 Ferrimicrobium sp.
ACGATCCGCAGTTCAACACCGGGTACAACCTTGCCAGCGGTCTCTAGATAGTCAACCAAGCGCTCACGAGGGGTCCCCGATGGTGGGATCGCCAAAGTGCATACCGGCGAGGTCTCCGTCATGCCCCAACCGGACACTACCGGGATACCGTACTTATCAAGGTACTCCTGGATTAGAGACCGAGGCGTCGCAGACCCTCCTGAGGTAAGCATCCGCAGGCTTGATACATCTGTCGGATGTTCCTCCAGATAGTGAAGCAAGTCATTCCAGATAGTAGGAACTCCGGATGAAACCGTTGGCCGGAACATCTCGATCATAGATGCGAGTGGCTCTGCCTGAAGAAAGCGGCCTGGCATGATCATGGTCGATCCTGTGAACCAGCAAGCATAAGGCGCACCCCATGCCGCGGCGTGGAACATAGGAACGACGATGAGGGCAATATCACCCTTAGAACCTAAGATGTTCCAACTGCGCTGGCCATAGAGGGGCAACGCGCTAATCGCATGCAGGTAAGTGGAGCGATGCGAATAAACCACGCCCTTCGGGTTCCCGGTCGTCCCCGAGCTATAACAGATCATGGCGGCGTCGGTCTCGACAATATCCGGCCACTCGAAGGATGGCTCTGCGCCGCTCAGAAACTCCTCGTAGTCTAGAACTCGCAACTTCTTGCTGAGCTCTTCTCGCACCGCTTGATCTAGAACCGCACCCACCACGATCAGGGTTTCAACAGATGGACATCCATCGAGCACCTGTGCCAGCATTGGAAGTATGATGCCATCCACTATGATCGCCCGATCGCCGGCATCGTCAATGACGAACTGAAGCTGATCAGGGGCTAGACGTACATTCAAAGTATGGATCACCGAACCCGATGCTGGGATTCCGAGATACGACTCCAGGTGTTCGTGATGATTAAAGCAAAAAGTCCCCACCCGATCTGAGGGCTGAATGCCGATACCAGCTAGGGCGTTGGCAAGTTGCGCCGCCCGCTGAGCTACCTCTCTGAAACTTATTCGACTTCCTTGCGTACCGTCATAGGTGATCACCTCCGCTTCCGGAAATGCATGCAACCCATACCGAAGTATCCCCGCGACCGTTAGTGCACCTTGCTGCATGGTCGATTCCATCAGCATCCCCTTCCTATCCCAAAGAGCAGCCTATCAAAATCCTGCCGGATCTACCAGGCATATGGATGCTAAGGCATGCAAGCACCGTAACAGCTTGACCAACTACACACAAGACCACAATTTCAGATTCCATATGGCCGCCTCTCGGAATGCCGAAGTAGAATGGCGACTATCGGGCAAGGGCTAACAAAACCGGCGTAGATACGTTGATCAATCGGGAACGTAAGGACCGGGATGATGTCACACTTCTAGCTTGCAGGGCTTGCCCTCTCGTTTTAATAGGCCGCATGACCCACCAAGAAGGATCGAGAGTGATATGCATAGAACCCACCCACTGCAGCCATGGTTCGGCAATCCAGCCTTCGTCGAAGAGGTAATCACGGCCACGATCGCCAATCTGGACCAACTGGAGCCACAACTCGCAGCTACAGTGGCAACCCCGCTAATCCTCGCACTGACACCTTCCTTACTAGACCCGGTTGCGAGCCGCAAAAGTGCAGAGCTCACAGCCGTAACCCTCCAACGCCTTGGCTACTCCCCCTCTGTCAGCCTCGCCCTCATCGAGTCACTTGCGCACTTGGTAGCTAAACATGGAACTGCCAATGAAGCAGCGACCATAGAACGACAACGTCAGCGTCTACAGGCTCGTGCCGTCGATTCCCTGCACCGGCGTCAACGTGCTGAGTTGCAATCCGCCCTCGCGTTAAGCCACCATGACCCACTCACAGGCCTAATGAATAGGCGTGGTTTTGTTGATGCTATGTCTGCTAGTCTGCAAAGAGCACAACGATCACATTCCACCGTCGCTATAGCCATCCTCGATCTCGGAACACTAACAATGGCGAGCTCTGAACGCGATCCTCGAGACAGTGACCGGCTACTAGTGGAGTTGGCTAGACAACTCGACTCGCTCACTCGATCGACCGATACCATCGCCCGTCTCGGTGGCGCAACCTTCGCACTCCTTGTCGAGGGCGATAGTGAGCGCACCGAGATGCTCGCCATAGTCGAACGTGAGCTGAGAGGGGTTGGGCTTAGCGCTTCGTTGGCTGGCCAACCAAGCCCGCCGACATGGCATGCCGGCCTCGCGGTCTACCCTCACGATGGTACCGATTCTCTAGCACTTCTAAGTGTTGCCGAGGCCGCTCTAGTTGAGGCACGCACGATGAACGCTACACCCGGCCTCAACCTAGCCTTAGCATCATCTCGCCAACTCCAGGAGCCGAGACCGATGACTGGTGTATACTCACCAATCGGCGATGGCGGGAACCATCTCGAGGTGCGTTACCAACCAATCGTTGATCTCACCACTGGATCTATAGCCCACCTAGAGGCACTTGTTCGACTGAAGACACATGCAGGGATTGTAGGCCCAGAGGACTTTATCGACTCGCTCGCACGCGATGAGCGGCGCACACTCTTTGAGGTTGTCCTCTCTCAAGTAGCCGATGACATCCAAGACTACGACGTGTCATTACCCATCTCAGTCAATATCGAGCCCGACCTTGTCTCCGAAGATGGTTATGCAGAGTCCATCATTGCCAGTTGGGCAGCACGAAGCATACCAGCTCATCTGCTAACAATTGAGATCACTGAGACGCAAGACCTTGTGTCACTCGCCTATGGACCTTTGGCGCTACTCAAGGCAGCTGGACATCGTTTGGCGCTCGACGATTTCGGAGCTGGATACGCCTCGCTATCGCGTATTATGAGCTTCCCGTTCGACGAGATCAAACTCGACCGAGCCTTCTCTGAACCAATAGATCTGCTCAACGTTGGTCTCCCGCTCATGACGGTAGCAATCGACATGAGCCAGCTGATGGATTTCGACCTCGTCATTGAGGGAATAGAAGACCCTAGAGTTATCCCGGTCTTACGGACCTTGGGTGCACGACTCGCTCAAGGTTATGCGCTCAGCCGTCCATTGTCCATGGCCGATGTACTCGCGCTCACGAATCCACTGCCTTTGACCACCGACTTGTCGCACTCCATGATAGCGGCTGCGGTTCAGGTTTTCCGATGGGAACGCGCCGTGCTCTCGCTAGCCGCGAGTGAAGGCACAACCGCCGATCTGGCCCCTGAGTGCATAATCACCGATACGCTGGTCGATCCGGATCTGATCAGATTGCACCAAGCTCAGCATCTGCTCGCTCAGCGCTTGCTCCTTGACAACGACTCGGCTACCGTCAACGAATTCTGTCGGTTGGGCAGGGAGTTAAGACAACTCGTCTCCACTCGTCTCGCCACCGACTGAGACAATCATGATCGTCTCCGCTGACTGGGTGAGCTCTACGACCACGCCTCCAACTCGAGCCATCCTTTGGAACTCCGAAGCCAGTTCGGGAAGGGGAACGCGATGCATTCTCTTGGAGTCGTTACGGGGCAGCAGGCCCTCAGCTCCCCGATTACCCGACTGAGTCCAAGCAAGCAGCCAGGCTTCATCATCCAAGTTATCTCGGCACGCCTCGAGCTCCGAGATCAAAGCGTCAATCGCCGCCTTGAGCTGGCTGCGATTCGGATAGAGCATCTCGACAATGCGAGTTGGTTCAGTGCGCGCCACACGAACACTGTCGCGAATCGAACCCGCCGCCAAAAGTTGAAGGAGAGCATGGCTTTCACCCTCTCCCACCAGGCGCCCAAGCGCCACCGCGCTAACATGTGGCAACGTTGACACCATGGCAATGGCACGATCATGATCCGTCAGTTCGATTGGGACGACTCCATTGCCCAGCATCAGAGGTACCCGAGTCGCTAGCGCCAGCGCGCCTGGTTCCTCATGGCCGGTGAGTACCAGCG
>DAHZQE010000034.1:0-2386 GCA_027409005.1 Ferrimicrobium sp.
TGTAAATGGCGTTTTGGTGCAACTCAAGAATGGCTCAGAGGAACTCGCGCATGACCTTGCCTTGCATGTTGCCTTCGCTCGACCGAGTTACCTAGCCATCGAGGATGTACCCGCCGCTTTGGTGGCCCAAGAGCGAGAGACGCTTGAGACGATGACCAGGAACGAAGGAAAGCCAGAGGCTGCGATCGAAAAGATCGTAACTGGGAGACTCGATGGTTTCTTTAAATCCATCTGTCTGTTGGAGCAACCGTTCGTGAAGGACGAGAAGCATCGAGTCCGCGAAGTGCTTGGACAGGCCTCACTCGTCGCCTTCGCTCAGCTTGTCGTTGGCGAGTAGCGAGTTGGCGTCGACGCAGGTGATAGGTGACCGGTGTCGGATTCTCCTCAAGATCTCGGGTGAGGCACTTGGGGATCCGTCGACTGGACCCCTCGACGCCGCAGTGTTGACGCAGCTGGCAAAGGAGTTGGTAGGGCTTCGATCTGAACTCGGTGTTGAGATTGCTCTTGTCGTTGGTGGTGGAAATATTTGGCGAGGTACCTATGGTGTTGACATCGGTATCGACGCCCCCACCTCTGACAACATTGGGATGCTCGCCACTGTTATGAACGCCTTAGCACTACAGAGCGCGATCGAGGCGTTGGGGCAGCCAGTGAGATTGCAGAGTGCCATCAACATGTCGGAGCTTGCTGAGCCTTATATAAGACGCAGAGCGGTTCGCCATCTCGAGAAGGGGCGCATCGTCATCTTCGCCGCAGGGACCGGCAACCCGTTTTTTACCACCGACACAGCGGCTGCCTTAAGAGCAGCTGAGATCGGTGCTCAGACGATGATGAAGGGTACTCATTCCGGGGTAAACGGGATCTATTCAGCGGACCCACGACTTGATCCGAGTGCTACGAAGTATGATCATGTTGGGTATATGGATGTTATCTCACGAGACCTGAACGTGATGGACATGACAGCGGTAACCTTCTGCAAGGATCATGGCATTCGGGTGATTGTCTTTGACGTGACGAGCCCAGGAAATATAGCTCGCGCCTGGCGAGGCGAAATAGGAACGGTGGTTGACTGATGGCTGAAGAAGTTGATACTGACTTGGTGATTGCCGAAACGAAGACCAAAATGGCAAAGGCTCTTGAACATACCGAAGAGGAGTTCGCCGCGGTGAGAACCGGCCGAGCGGCTCCGGCGCTGGTTGAACACCTCGCGGTGGATTACTACGGATCGACGACGCCGCTGATGACAATAGCCGGGATCGGTGTCTCTGATGCCCGTACCTTGGTGATCAATCCATACGATCGAGGGAGCCTTGGAGCTATTGAGACAGCAATTCGAAACTCCGACCTTGGTGCCAATCCTACTAATGACGGTTCCACGATCCGCATTACTCTGCAGCCCCCTACGGAGGAGCGTCGCAAGGAGTTGATCAAGGTAGTTCGCACCCGATCCGAGGAGGGAAAGGTTGCAATAAGGGCTATTCGACGGAGTGCACGGCATCAGTTTGAGAGCTGGCAGAAGCAGGGTTCACTGACCACTGACGACCTTTCTGATCTCGAGAAGCAGCTCGAGCAGGTCACTTCGCACTATATTGCTGAATTAGACAAGGCTTTGGAGGCCAAAGAGCGCGATCTACTTGAGGTCTGAGAGGGGCCGTAGCAATGGGTGAGGGCCAGGAACGTCATCGACAGAGGTCCAAGGGGGAGTCAGATGGTTCTCTCTTTGATGCGTCGAGTGAACCCCAGCCTGGCGACGAGACCGATGAGGATCTCACGCTATCGCTCGGCGATGGCTTTGTTGATCAGCCATTATTGGCTGGTCCCGATCAGGATGCCACATTATCGTTGGATAGCGATGCGTTGGCCAGAGAGCGCGCTCGAGTTGATGGGGATCCGCCGACGCCCGAGGAGGATCTAACGCTTGAGCTTCCTGGTTGGCGCGAACCGGCGACGGGCGAGATACCACGGGTGATCGAGGAGCTGGCAGGCGAGCCTTTGCCACCATTGCATGGTAGAGCGCCTGGCAACTTCGATGCATTGGAGGACGAGACTCAAGATGCGCGCCATCAAGGAAGATTGCACCAGCCAGAGGAGAGGGATGATTTCTTGATCCCGATCGAGCGAGGGTCTATCGATGATGCGACACTTGAGGCGTTACGTATTAGGTCCAGGAACCCAAGCCCAGCTGCAGAGGATGGCTCAGCAGGCGTAGAGGGTGTTGGCGGAGTCCACGACCGAGACCAGGAGTATATCGATGCTCTTCAAGCTCATCTGGATGAACGGAGAGGGTCTCCACATCGGGTTGCTCGTGAGACGCATCGGTCTAGCGATATCCGCGTGACTAGCGATGAGACTGGAGCCAGCGATGAGACTGGGGCCAGCGATGAGA
>DAHZQE010000040.1:0-6891 GCA_027409005.1 Ferrimicrobium sp.
AGTTGTACATATTTCGGGAAGTAGCGCAGCTTGGTTAGCGCGCAGCGTTCGGGACGCTGAGGTCGGGGGTTCGAATCCCCCCTTCCCGACCATTGTGATGTCTCGTTATATGTATGTCCTACGTAGCGCGACATTGCAGCTTCCCCCATTGGGATTGGATCCGCCCAAATCCCGCCCGCTAGCGAGAGGAGTGCTGTTGCTCATTGACTAACTGTTGTCGGTAAAGTTGTATTGGCCTCCTAGAGTCTGGCCGCCGCACTTCTAGGCAGGATATCTGCTTCCGTTGCCGTGACACAGGACAATGTCGCTCTCAGCCCGGACATGACCACGCTTATAGCTAGGTGGTGATGTCTCGTCGGTCACTGTCCTTCCAAAATATCAGCACAATGCTTTACAATCATGAGAAAATAACTATCCTCATTAAATATGTACTTTTCTTTAGGCCAGGCATCTCGTTATTTTTAGTCCATAGGGATCCATGGTGTATCTACTCTCAGTGATACTGATGGGATCTAAGCCCATAAGGTGCACAGAATACCTAGACTCACGGTTCGATGAAGCCAGAGATCACAGAGAGATGTTATGTATCCAATAATGTATTTTGCTTGCTTTGTTCCCCTGCTGCCGCCAATCGCATAGCTGAGCGTAGCTCTTCCAAAATGCAGGAGGATGGAGATAAGTGACTAAGTTACCTCGATGTTATACAATGTCAAGTGACAGAAGGAAGAGATACGTAATGCTGCGTATGAAAAATGACATCAAGGCTGCATCTGCGGAAAAGCAGTTACGGAACGAGATTATCCGTGGTAAGAATTTGGCTCCGACTCCAGACATAACAAAATATCAAAACTCATATCTTGGCTGGATCAACGATGTTGAGAGGCTACTTCGTAGCCTCTTTATTGATCCCGAAGTTTGGAACCATCTTTACGACGATCGGCATTGGCAAATATACAATCTACATGAGGAGAGTCCACGAGCCAAAGAACTAATATGGACGGCAACAGGCGTTCAGACGACATTGCTAAGTGAACTTGCAGACCGTCTCAAACGACTGATAGATCGCGTAGAGGCTGCGCCGGGATTACTTACCGTACTCGATACCAACGTCCTGTTGCATTACTTACCACCAGAAAAGATTAAATGGTCATCGGTAGTCGGTACTCCAGAGGTACGCCTAATACTTCCAATCCGAGTTATTGAGGAGATGGACGAGAAGAAGTACACAGCGCGAGATGATCTGGCCGATCGTGCCCGTAGAGTTTTGAGTCAGCTACGCTCACTCCTAGAAGAAAAGAAGGGTGGACCAACAAAGCTTTGTGACGGTGTAACCATCGAGGCGTCGGTATTTGATGAGCCGCGTCAGCGAACCTTGGATGCAGATCAAGAAATACTTAATTGCTGCCGGGAACTCATTTCTGGTGACGGGGAAGTAGTTTTGGTAACGGGCGACACAGGAATGTGGCTGAGGGCACGTGCGTCTGGAATCAGAGTTGTGGATATACCGGAGAAGTGGCTCCGGCGCAGACCAAAGCCGGAGGAGGTAGAGTGAAATCGTAGTATCTGTTGTAAGACTTCACAGGTAGCGTCGCAAAAGTACTCAGGCTTTTGGCAGCAAAATTACAGCCATATGCTTTTAATGTATTTTAATTGTTTATAACAATTCTATACAAAATCCATCTGGATGCAATAGATCAGGTACAACTTGATTATCACTGCATCGGAATGGAGAAGGTCTCATATCGATCCAAGGGCAATAACATGATGAACTAGCGGTGGCGTTTCGAGCAAGAACTAACACTACAGCGGGTTCGGTGAACCACACGTTGGCTTTCGTCACGAACATGTGTCATAAATGACTTGCAATATCGTGAAAATCTGCTAGCATTCTCTAACATGAGTGAGGTAATCTATGCCCGAGTCCCGGATGCGGTGAAAGCCAGCGTCGAGGAGTATGCAAACAAACATGGCGTAACCATCAGTTTGGCCGCTGTCGACCTTCTCCAGCGAGGCCTAGCGGCTGCTGACAAGGAGCCCTCGATTAACAGCCTAGAGACGAACCTAGCGAAGATCAGCGGCGAGAAGATGCTTCTCGAAGCTAGGCTACAGACGGTGACTAACGAGGTTAATTCACTGCGCTCCTTTGCTCAGCGGGCGGCGGCAACGACGATTGGCTCGTGCCCGAGCTGCCACTCTCCGATCAACGGTCTAGACTTGCTCGGTCGTGGGCTCTGCGGAAAATGTCAGGCGTCTCTGCTGGAGTTAATAGCACCCAAGATGCGATCATCCCAGCCAGTGCTCGATGACCGAGCCGTCGGCGCTCTAATCGGGGGCCTGGGGGTTATCCTCATCGCGGCTACGGTATTGGGATCGAAGGGAGTATAACAATGTCCAAACAAGAACAGATAACCGACTTCACTAACTGGTACTTCACCAACCTTCCCCGCCATCACAAGCCACTGCTTTTCGGTGCCGAGCGTTACAGTGGGTGGAACCAGAACAGACCCAAAGCCACAGACCTCGCTCGGGACTTACTCAGCTGTGGCGAGTTCAGAGAATTGCAGCTTGGGACCTGGCTCGGGACGACAGATGGAGAGATTATCACACAGGCCGTCGAGATGGTGGTTCCTGCGTTCTACGCAGAGGACGTGGTGCTTATCGTTGAAGCGCTCAAGTTAGCGGCGGCGGCACAACAACAGGAGGGCCACCAAAAGGTTTTTGCCAGTGTCGTTATCGTTACCCTCGCTATAATAGCACTTCGCTACCTCGCATCCCCATATAGCAGCGTATAGCTGTATCCGATTAGATCAGTCGAGCAGTAATGGAAGGCCGTTCCAAGTCAAGTTATGCCATAGATGCCGTAAAAAGATTAATTAGCTTCATATGGCGGTTTATCTGCTCTAATATCACCGCCTTTGATCCGTTACGTCGCAGACAAGTACGAATTGCAGCCAAACGTCTTATACACACCAAGGCTTGGGCCGGTGACGATGCAACCAGTGAAGAGATTGCTCGGGTTGCACTACTCAGGGTTCTGTTTCTTCAACGGGAGACTCGACGAGCGGCTCGACACGCTGAACGAGAAGCCGCCGCGATGCTGGCACGAGCATCGATCGAAGCGACCATCAGCGGACTGTTCTGCTACCACGTTCCTGAGGCAGAAAAGCTCTTCAATGGAGAAGCTGCTAAGCGAGTAAAGCGACTCCTGACTGACATCGCCGATACGGCCGGTATGACTGGCATGTTAGACCAGGTATTCGCCCAGATTGGTTCTGGCAAGCTTCCGACAGTGGTTGGCATGATTGAGCAGATCAAGGTCAATGGCGGGAACACTGAAATAGGTTCTCTATACACCAGGCTCTACGACCCGCTCTCAACCCTATACATCCATAGTGGCTCTCTCGGCTTACTCCGACACGTCCACACAAAGACACAACGAACCCGCGAACGGCCATACTCTGCATGGAGTATACGATCGGCCATACATACCGCCGATGGAATGGTCGGACTACTTGCATGTACCATCGCTGGCAAAGATCACGCCGACTTCGCTCTCTTCTCTGAATATAAGACGGCTCACCTCCGGATCACATGGACGCCATTGACGTTCATCGTCCGGGGCTTGCTGATCACCCGCATTGACTTCCGCCAGTTACCTGCGATAGCCCATATCATTTGGCTTCTTATCAGCAAGAGCAAGACAGGTGCGTCGTTCACCGAGGCCGACATTGACAAACTCAGGGCGATTCTTAAGCGTCTAAGCAGAGTCGAGACCTATGAGGATGTTGTTACTCCTGTTATCGACGCACTCAAGACAAAGCTACTACTATCACAACCTGATGATGAGAACTCACCCGGCGGTTCACACTAATTCAACCAAGCTCACGGGCTTAGATGGCAGTTGGATCCGGCTCAGAGAAGCCGAATCGTCGGCATTGCCAAAGGATCTAACCACGGTGAAAGTCTGTCAATCTACTCACGTGGACGCGGTGAGAGTTTGACCTGGCTGGCCATCGAGACCTAGTCGTTTACGTTCCATCTCTATGATTCGCCTTTCTGCCTCTACTTTGCTGGCGACGTCTTCAACAATCGGCAGTTCGGAGACGTCTAGTGCGTCAGCACTCGCCTGTGTGAGTTCGCTCTTACGAACATACTCGTCGAAGAGGGCTCCTTTGCGACCGAGCACCTCAAACATGCGTTCGTCAACACTGTCTTGAGCAAGAAGACGGTATACCTCGACAGGTCGCGCCTGTCCCATCCGATGGCAACGGGCGATGGCCTGGTCTTCGGTGGTCGACTTCCACTGAGGCTCGGTTAGAATGACCACTGACGCGGCCTGCAGGTTCAACCCGACTCCACCGGCTTCAATCTGACTCACCAGTACTCCTGGCCTTGTCTGTTCGCTAAACACGTCGACTAGGCGCTGGCGTTCGACAGGATTCACGCTTCCGTTAATAGTACCGACCACAGCGTCGGCGAGCAGCGAGGTGACGATGGCGAGTACGTCTTTGAAGAACGAAAAGATGACGACCTTGTGGTCGTTGGACATCGCTTCTTCAACAATCTCAACCAGTCGACGGATTTTGGCCGATGCCTCGGGTGTGCCTGGGGCATAAGCAGCCCGGCGCATCGACATGAAGTTGCCAGATCCCACGGCTGAGCGATATGCGTCAAAGTCCTCGCCCAAGAACTCGACCCATGCTTCTGTCTCGATACGAGGTGGAAGCTCTTCAAGTACATCGGTTTGATTCCGCCTGAGGTATACAGGTGCAATCAGATTACGAAAGCTGTCGGCTGCGAAAAGGCCGTCAGCACTACGGACCCGTTCCACAACTTTAGGCTGTAGATGACTGATCAATGTCTTAAACTCATCGACACGGTTCTCCATTGGTGTACCGGTGAGAAACAGAGTGCGATCCGCACTGGCGATCCATCGCTTTGCAAGACGGGTCCGCTGGGCATCAGGGTTCTTAACATAATGTGCTTCATCGACCACCAACAACGCAATTCTCACGCCACTCGGAGGTTCGATGGATCGAAGCGAGTCATACGTTGTTACCGCAACGCCGCCCGTACGTCGCCAGGAGCGAAACGCTTGATCTTTCTCGGTGCCGTGCAGCCGGTGAGAAGCCAGCCGAGTCTTCTTCCTGATTTCGTTCATCCAATTCACCACCACACCAGCAGGGCATATAACGAACGAATGGGTAGCATTTTCGGCGTGGAGGTGACAGATGGCGGCAAGCGCCTCAATCGTCTTTCCGAGCCCCATCTCGTCTCCCAAGATCACTCGCTTCTGCTGGAGTGCAAACTTCGCTCCGAACGCCTGGTAACCCCGAAGAGAGACGGAGAGAAGGGATGTGTCCAACGGATGGCGGTGCACTGCCGCCGCGATCTCCGATGGCACGAACCCTTCAATCGCCGCTGGATCCGGTTCTAGCTCGGCGATCTCGATGAGTAGTCCGTTGTAGACGACGGCGCGCTGACGGTAGTCCCGCCACAATGCGTTCTGATCGGTTGATGGACCGGCAGCTACCGTAGCGAGCGCCGCATGTAATGCAGTGATCAATCCGTCATCTTTCGCAAGCGACACAGTGGCAAAAAGCTGCTGGAGGGCAGCGCGTGCCTGCTCGCGTTTAACCAGGCCAGCAAAGAGCATCTTTAGACGACTCGACGCCCGGCTGGCGTCTGCTAAGACTGCATCAATCTCAGAAGCCAGCTCTGTGACGCTTTCCTTGATCGGTGAGATCGCCTGCCCTACGGTTTCATAGGCTGACAGGGCAGCAAGAAGCGTCGTGTGATTGTCGGGCTGGAGGTTAACGTCGAAGCGGAAGCGGGTGGTCTTCATCATAGCCGCATGGAGTTGATTAGCGGCCGCTATTACCTGGGTAGCAGTATGAGTGCCGACTCCGGAAATCGCCTCCAAGCGGCTGATCCCAGCCACCGCGGCCTGTCCCACCGTCTGATAGCCAGCGGCTTCGATCGGGCCCAGCCGTAGGCGTCCCTCTGTTGTCTCTCGAATCCTCCCTATAGGCATAGCGAAAAGCTGCTCATTAACCATGGCTTCAATTGCCTGGTCATAGGCCTGGCGCGCTTTAACCCGCAAAGCGCTTGGTGAATCAAGAATATATCTGATCTGGCCTCGAAGCCCCGAGACATAGCGAACAAAGGACTTCGCGTCTTTAATAGAAGGCCGTATCTGTTGAGGCCCGCTACTCTCGCTCACTATTGGTCTGACCACCGTTAGCCGTCCTCAAACTCGTAGATGTCGAACTTAAGGGTACGGGCGTTCTCGCCAATGGTCCGCTGGACATCCTCAGGAAAGCCTCTGTCAGTCGTCGCGTCTATCTCCACCGTAATCGTCACCGCTGCGTCAGCGCGTCCAAGCTGGTTGACAATTGCATCAGCAATATCTGCGACATCCCGGGTCATCCGGAGCGACTCCAGAGTCACCTGGCCGTAAAAGTGTGTCGGAAGAGTGTGTGCACGGACAGCCCTTTCGACTACGCCGGCATCGCTGGCGGTAGCCGGGACACCGTTCGTTAGCCCTACGCTGACATCTGAAACAACCGTTTCCGCTATATCCGCCTGTTCACTATCTATCTGGCGTAGTGCGACCTCGGCCCTAACCACGACCGAAGCGGGATCAAGTACGACAGCTGGATGTTGACCTGCCGTGAGTCCGACGTAACGGTTAACCTGTTCGTCATAGGCACTGGCGTAGGCAAAAGTATCAGTCGTCCAACTCAAAAGAGCGACGCCAGAGCGGACAGCGTCCACCAAGACGGCCGATTTGCGAAAGCGTGGAAGGTACAGATATTGACAGTAGTCACTCCAGAGCTGTCGGAGTGTCACATGATCCCCTCGCCATAGCGGGATCCGGTCGAGGTCCAT
>DAHZQE010000048.1:0-3694 GCA_027409005.1 Ferrimicrobium sp.
CTGACACAAAACATTACCCAACCGGACTGACCAGGCACATCGGGGCGCACACTGTGGAGCCTTGCAAATCACGGCTCTCTCTTATCAATGTTGCAATTTGAAAATGGCCGCGGAGTACATGGGAGTCGGAGGGGAAAGCCCTTGGCACGAAGGCATATGCGGTGCGTCTTGTGGCGGCCAAGCTTATAACCATGAGAGTTGGGGGAGGCCCGCAGATAGCGCCCCGGAAGTCATGTTCGTGGTTGTATCACGCGCACATTGCGGAGGGCGAGCCGTGCTACAGGACGATGTGGTGGATAGAGATTACAGATTGTAGTAGGCTCCTGCCGGAGTGAGCATGCAGCGCCAGTGTCATCGTCTCTCAGCCGGAGGACATTATGATTGCCGGTGCAGGGTTTCCTGGACAGGAAGCAAGATCCAGGAAGATCTAGCAGTTGTAGAAGGTTGCCAACCCGTGCCCGCTTCTCTCCATGTGCATGTGAATTCCTTCATTCCATAGAGCTGGTTCTATGAAGAGGATGTCGGGATGCATGTAGTCTTACACCATGCCCAGTCTCCGGCATCCTCGGCGTAGATGAATTTTTGCTTGCTCTTCCGCCACGGCGCTGACGGCGGACCTTACTGTCGCTAAATCTCTGCCTCAAGGTCACAAGCGAGTTGTTTTTGCAGACTCCAGTTGACTCGACACCCTATCATCCATCCCTCATTTTCTTCTGCGGCGGTCTCAGCAGACTGTCATCCGGCAGTCCACTCCTCTTAGTTCCAGGCAAGGATCCGGTACTAATTTCATGCGACTCCGTGCTGACCTTCCTGGCCGGATACTTATTATCCAATCCCTCAAAGCAATTCCAGCTCGGCTTAGGCCCGTTTTCGTCTGGCCCCACAAAGTAAGGATGCTTCAGCGCCTGCTCAGCCGTGAGACGCTTTAGCGGATCGTACTCCAGTAGCTTCTTCAATAGATCCAGCGCGCTGTCATTTGGCGCTGGCGAGGTCTGTGAGTTGTAGTTGTTGTTGCTAATTGTGTTGCGGTACCACTTGTCTAAACCGACGGGTCTGTTGACCCCAGGGTTATGGATTGCCACTGAGGGCAGATTGACGTACTCCGGCATTGACACCAACAGTGGCCAGTCTTGCTTCTTCGGTAGCCCTAAGATCTCGCCAATCTTGCCTATCTGATTGCGCTGAAACGGTACGGCTTTCTTACTGTCTTGTTTGGCCTCTTCTCCTTTAAAGATTGGGCGAAGACTGAGAAGCTCCGCAAAGATGCAGCCTACAGCCCAGAGATCGATGGCCGGTGTGTAGTGACGAGAGCCCAGTAAAAGCTCTGGCGCACGGTACCAAATCGTTACGACAACTTTGTCGCCGCTGAAGAGTGCCTGTAATGGTTTGTAGAAAAGACGGGCGAGGCCCAAGTCGCCGATCTTGATGGCGCCGGCCGATGTCACCATGATGTTTGCCGGCTTGAGGTCTCGGTGGATGACCCAGTTCTGATGCAGGTATAGCAAGCCTTCCAGCAACTGAAACATGCAACTTCGCAATGTCGACGCAGGTATGGGTGTGCGCGGCAGTAAGCTGTGGTGGTGGATGATCTGAAGCAGGTCATGCTCGGCATATTCGAAGACCATAAAGATGCATTTGCTTTCTAAGATGATTTCAACGAGATGAATCAAAGCCTGGTGGGAAAGTTCGGTGCACAGGGCCATTTCACGGATCGCAGACTGGGAGATGCCAGTATACTGCAACTCCGCGCCTTCCTTATCAGGCTTGAACTTCTTGATGGCGAATGCCTCGATGGTACGGCCAGAGGGATGCCTGACCGCGGGAGCCGAATGTCCAATGGCACTCCGCTTCGAGACAGCCTTGTAAACTCGGCCATATGTACCACTGCTGATGAAGCCGACGATGTCATAGTGCTCGTTGATATGTCGTTGTGGCGCATATGGAGTGCCGTTCATCTTGAGCAGAGGCGGCGTGTCGGGTGCTTCTGCGAAGAAGGCGTGAGCAGATGATTAGAGACATAGCAGAAATTCTTGGACGTGTGCCATGGCGAGAGCATCCTTGGAGACCATTTTGTTCCGCAGTGAAGTACGTCTAGGCAGATGAGTGTGATCTACCGAGGATGGAATGCTCCGCTGAAACTTTGACGATCTTGCCACGCAAACAGAACAAAAGCGAGATTCGAAAGTCTGACCTTCAAACGCGGCTTGTGCCGACCTTTTGACCCCTACGTTTTGGGCAGGCACGCTCGCAGCCGACACAGCAGCGGCGACCGCATTTTTGGCTGGGACAACGGTGGTGCCGCCGGGCGACGGGGCCATTTTCGCCGTATTTGCGGCGGAGGAAGGAGGATTAGACGCGGCCATCTGTCATCGGCCAGCATAAGCGCATCCGGAGATCGTCATCAGCTATCGGCGGACTCGCATCGGCGGCACAGCGGTTGAACTGGACACGGTTTGGCGAAACGTCGCAGACGGCCTGGCAGCGTTAGGGCCGAGTGGTTGCCGCCTCCTGCCGCTTTGAATTGAGCTGCTGCTGGCTAGCGGAGACGGACCGGCATGGCGGACTGCAGCATGCGCACAGCCGGAGCCGACTGCTGATGGCGATGCGAGCTGTCGCGAGCTTTGTTGGCGTGATAGCGTGCTGCTGAGAAGTAGATGCCGAATTGGCTTCCGCTGTGTGATGCGGGTTGATGAGCCGCGCGTACAGCAGTTGATGATGAGGAGACGATGTGGTGGACCGTCGGCTAAATGGACGAGATGCAAGAGAGAAGAAAAGGACTCTTACGACTTTGCATGCGCGCATAAGCACAAGGTCTTGCACATGGCGATAGGGTGACGGAAAACGCACAAGGCTCGTCAGAGTGAGCACAGTCGCACATGGTGTGAGCGGAGCAGGCCGCCCGCGAACCGATGGAGCTTTGCCTTCCACAGACCTCACATCTTCCCCGCTGTCTGAGCATCAACATCAACCTCAGAACGCATCGAGGATCAGACGATGTGCATCCCGCTGAATAGGGACGAAGACGCCACTAGAGTTACCGCACAGTTGCTGCAAGCAATAAGGGCAATTGTCCGCGCCGGCGCGCTCAGAAGTCGGCCCGAGACAGCATGGCCGCCAAGGGGACCTTTCGCGACTGGACGCCATACTTCCTCTACCTGCTCTTAACGGCGACTATTGGCCCTCTGCTCTTTGGATATCATCTGGCCGAGCTCAATGAGCCCCAGGAAGTCATCACTTGCGCCCCAGAGAAGCCTTCAAGCTTCTCTCGCTTCGCGGCAAAGTCCCACTTCAGCAAAGCCCCCATCAACGGATTGCCACAATGTATTCACATGAACCCATTACAGTTTGGTCTGGTATCGTCCTTCTTCACGCTTGGTGGCCTGATAGGTGCTTTATTAGGAGGACCAGTCACGGGCAAGTTGGGCAGGCTCAGAGCCATGATGATTGCCTCCATCCTCGCTGCCATAGGACCTGTCATTGAGGCACTGGCGAGCAACATAGGGCTTTTCATAGTCGGCAGATTCATCGCAGGCCTAGGCGCTGGAGCTGCCACAGTCATCGTGCCCATCTACATCAGCGAGATTGCGCCACCAGACCAAAAAGGTTTCTTCGGGAGCTTTACACAGATCATGATCAACGTCGGCATCTTAACAACTCAGCTACTTGGGCTGTTCCTGAGCAAAGGTCAGCTATG
>DAHZQE010000052.1:0-13507 GCA_027409005.1 Ferrimicrobium sp.
CCTTGTGCCACATCTGTAACGTATTAGCAAAGTTATTGGAGCCCGAGGGAAGTGAAAGGAACATACATCTCTCGTCGTCTCACCCGTCTTCTGGACACCTGCCCGTCTCAGCGACGGAAAATTGCCGTTGTCGTGGGGGATCCTGGGTCCATATATCCGGCAGGCTCGCATGAGGCTTGCCAAGTTAGGGCTCAGTGCAGTATGTCCCGCCCTCCGATGTCGAGCCTCAAGTCCAACAACTGCCGCCCACAATCAGCTAACTTCCCAAGTGGCTCATTGTCGGGACATCAGCCGACGAGACTCGCGGAGCTGCCGATGTGAACCTATGCATGTGGCTTCCTGCGGGGCCCGCTCTCCAGCAACTCGCCGTGGGGGGCATTCTGAAGAGTAACGTCCTGGTCTTCACCCCACCTCGGGAGCCGCTGCAAGAGTACCCCATGTACAATAGCTGCAGAGCCGAGATGCGACAGGGTTAGGGCAAGATGGTGCTCTTTCGGGCACCTATATGGATTAGGGTCTGGGCCAGTCAATTTGATCCATTCGCCACATCATTCCTTTTGCCTGGAGCCCCCATCAAATAGCACCCATCAAAGGCACTGATCTACCCATAATCGAATCGAAAGTGCCCCCGGCCCGATAGAAGCGTATGACCTTCTTGGAAGCAAGTGACGGTCGTTTGAAGACAACCTGGACTGCTCAACAGGCGTGCCCCTGTCCGCCGCAGGGTTACACCAATCCCAATGGGTCACACTGCTGTGTCAGGCGGCGAGGTCGTTTTGAGCCCCAAATCTCATACCAACGGGATCAATGGTGTCAATGGTGCCCACAAGTATGTGCAGCCGGAGCGACCGTCTTCTGGCATCAAAGTGATCATCGTTGGAGCTGGCTTCGGCGGACTTTGCGCGGCTATTGAATGCCACCGGCAAGGACACTCGGTGGAGATGTATGAGTCGTTCAACGAACTCAAAGTCCTGGGCGATATTATCTCGTTTGGCAAAAACGCTGGCCGAATCTTCCGGCGCTGGTACGGAGTTGATGGAGTCTGCATGACTGATCGGCTTCGACCAATCTGCATTGACCTGACAGAGTATGGCTTCAACATCCACAAGGTATGAGTGAAATCGTTTCCCGTCTTCAATATCTCAGCTGACTTCTCGATCAGTACGATACTGGTGAGATCGTCATGAACCAGAAATCGCCGCCCAAGGACCCTGACGCTCCCGTCTTCAATGGCCACCGCGGTGAGATTCACAGCATCATCTTCAACTATGTCAAGGACGAGCTAGGCATCCCAATTCATCTTGGTTGTAGGATCTCGAAGTATTTCGAGACATCCACCGAAGCCGGCATTGAACTCGACGATGGCACCAAAGTTACTGCAGACATTGTCATCGGAGCCGATGGTGTCCGCAGCAAAGCTCGCGAGCTTGTCCTCGGCTACGCAGATAAGCCAAAAAGCTCTGGCTATGCCGTATTTCGGGCTTGGTTTGACAACGATAAGATGATGGCCGACCCTGAAACCCGCAAGTTCTGCGAGAACGGCGATACGTTCAATGGCTGGATCGGACCAGACGTTCACTTCCTCTTCAGCACGATCAAGGGCGGCAAGGATTGTTGCTGGGTACTGACGCACGTCGACGATGCCGATATCGAAGAAAGCTGGTCATTTCCCGGAAAGCTTGAGGATGTGTACAAGATATTTGACGGTTGGGATCCCATGTGCCGACGTATTGCGGAGAAGACCCCCGAGGAGAAGATAGTCGATTGGAAGATTGTGTATCGAGACCCGTTGCCGAGATGGGTCAGCGATGGTGGGAGGACAGTGCTGCTTGGTGATTCGGCACACCCGTTCCTGCCCACGTCAGCGCAAGGAGCCACTCAAGCCATGGAAGATGGCGTGACCATCGCCATCACGCTTCGAAAGGCTGGTAAAGGAAATATTGCAGCTGCTACGAAAGCCTTCCAGGAGATCCGGTATGATCGGGTAAAAGGTGTCCAGAAGACGGGTGAGACGACGAGAGATGTATGTTCCTTTCACTTCCCTCGGGCTCCAATAACTTTGCTAATACGTTACAGATGTGGCACAAGGCAGACTGGGACAAGGTGAAGAAGGATCCCGCTAGCATTGGCCTCCCTCGCGAGGAATGGATCCACGAGCACGACTCGGCGCAACATGCAGAGAGCGTGGCGGATGATGTGATCAAGAAATTCTCTCCATAGATCTAGAGTCTAGAGCTGTGTCGTGCAATGCTGTTCCTCTAGAACTCCTCCTCAGCCTTGGAGTCGGCCGGAGTCTCCTTGACTCGATACACCAACTTCACTCCGCTGACCTTCCCGTCCTCCATGTCGTGCAATCCCTGGAGAGCCCCCTCCAGGCCCTTTTCGCCAACCTTCTCCGGGTGCGTCTTGAGCTTCTTCTCAGCAAGGAGTTTCTCAGTGATTCCGAAGAACTTCTTCGCGAATTCGAAATCTTCGGTCACTGCCGGGAAGTCCTGGCCAAATTTGTGGAATGGGTCATTGAAGATGGTGTACATTAGCGTCATCGTCGTTTCGACTCCATCCCTTGGGAACTTCACAGGGAGAATGGTTCCATATCGTGCACCGGACGTATCTGATGACATGGCATCGGCGCAGATCTTGGCGGAGCCCTCGAGGGAGATGGTATCCCAGATGAGCTTCAGCTTATCACCGGTTGCCTTGTTGATTTTCTTACCACATTCGGCATCCTTGTAGTCGAAGACCTCATGAGCACCCACAGACTTGACAAAATTATTATTCTTGGGACTGCAGGTGGTAATCACGTGGTAGCCTGCCAAGCGAGCGAACTGAATTCCCAATGAGCCAGTGGCGGAAGAGCCACCATAGATGAGGATTGGCTCTGGCGTCTTTGTGGGCTCCGTAGGTAAGTTGAGCCTCAAAGCTTTCTGGAAAAGTCCTTGGCCAACAGTGGCTGTTCCCAGCGGGAAAGTGGCAGCTTCCTCGAACGAAAGCGACTCTGGAAGCTTGATCAGAAGATCGCCCTTGGACACGCAGTATTCGGCAAAGCTGGTCCCAGTTAGCATTTGTCCTCGACGCAGTGAGTGGGGACATACCATCCATCCTCCTTGTTGCTAGCATTCGAACCGTTCGTCGTCCCTGCAACCCTGTCGCCAGGCTTCAAATCCTTGGTGACGCCTTTGCCGATTTCCACCACAGTACCAGCAAAGTCACATCCAGCTGTGCCGTCCGGCGCAGCTAGCTTGCCCTTGATGTGTTTCCAGTCCGTGGGATTCAGAGCAATGGTCTCGACTTTACAAAGGACGTATGTGTCGCGAAGTTTTGGCAGAGGAACGTCGGATTTGACAGCGGCCTTGTTGCCATTGACCTTGATGGCTTTCATCGTGGATGGGATGTTGTTCGTCATGATGCACGGAGTCTCGTTGCAACTCGTAGTTGTTACGTCGGGCACTATTTGCTGACCGCCGCTTGGAAATTGTCAAATGTTCTACTCGGTGCTTACAACACACAGCCAGAGGCATGTAGCTCGGTAAATTGATCGTTAGGGCAAATGATATCATCGCGGATGTGACACGCGGGTGGAGAAGGTGGGCCTGAAGCGCAAGTGCCGGATAAATACTTCTAACTTCACCTAGCCATTGAAACGGAAGTCTACCTTCCTGGTCAATGATATGCGCGACACCATTCGCCAGCAACACACTCAGTGTAACGATCATGGCGTCTTTAATGTAGACATTACCTTTGCCCGCCGTCTGGATTGTCATGTACGTGACGTCCGTTGAGCAGAAAATAGAGCCGATGATGGCGTGATATTATAGGATCTCGGTCAAGGACTGGATGCTCGCCTTTCGGATAGTCGACTGAGCTTGCTGGAAAGCGTTTTCATTCGGGACGAAGATAATGAGTTGCTCGGCAGTAGTCTAGGTCCGGACGAGGCTGGTCCTCTTGGAGAGCGTTGGCTGCCGCAGTCAATCCAGCGGCGGTTGCGGTCGCTGTGAGATTTCTTGGCATGTTAAGGACGCTGGCGATCTTGTGAAGGACGACCATGTCTTATCAATGACTGAGCATGAGTCGTCAATGTTCAGCATTAAGAATTACGCACTTCCACCATCGATCAAAATTTTATACGCTTTGTAAATCCCAAAGACAAGGATCATGCCAGTCAACGATACTCGCAGCCTCGATAACCTCGCTGGTCGCCAATAGTCCGCTCAGAATCTCAACAGCACCAGCCTGGTGCGCCAGTGTAGCGGCTTTGCCCACGCCGGAACCGAGGTCGAGAACTCATCTTGCTGTGAAAGCTGCTGTGTGAAATGCGTGGAGATGAAGGCCCGGATATCCATGGGGAGGAGGCGGTCGGAGAGGAACGCTAGTAAATCTGCAATTCTTTCACCACAAAATCACCGCCATTGACCGTTGGTAGTCTGCGCATTCGTGGGCCTGTCAGGACTCGCCGCTACAACGGTGAAAGTGGTGTTACCGGCCGGACGGGCAGTGATCTGCTTCAGCAGATTTCGTCCTCTAAGGCGCCTGTAGCTTGCAAGCATAGTGCCATCCCTCTCTGCAGGTACTTTCCAAGTTCCCGAGGGGAATTCTGCGGAGGCTTTAGACTGAAATAGAAGGTCGAGAGACATGATTAATGGATGAGAGCATATGTTTATTTCACAGCGCATACTCTGCCATAACAATAGTGTGAGAGCTGTGCATAGACAAGGAATCAGGCGTCGGAAGCAGTATGAGAATGTCTTGCTTCAGAAAAACGCGAGGTGCTCGGGGGATCCCGCCATCAGGACTCATGCCAGTGTCGATGCGTCTGATGGGGAGGTGGATTCGCTAGCCGCGATATCCAATTGCATCTGCGAAACCTTTCCGGGACGGCTGACGGACACAGAGCAAGTGTCCTGCCAGTCTGGCGTGTGTAGACATTTCGTGCCTCAGGCCACAAAACTCCCGTCCCCAGCCGCCAGGAAAGCTCCGGCGCAATCACGGGTTTTGCGACACGCCCCGACACGTCCCAGTCCCATCCACCATCCCCATCTTTTGCGCCAATACGAACGGTACTACGAAGAAACCTCGGACGCTTTGCTCGGGTACCTGACAACACTCACGCGAAGTCCATCGCCCCAAGGAACCCAAGATCTCGCGTATTGTTGGGAAAAGGAGGTAGGATGGAAGGCGCGTTTGCGGACGAAGACCCCAATGCGCCTGCGCAGGCCTCGGACGACTTGATCGCACAAGAGAACGAGGCAATCGAGACTCAGGCGGAGGAATCACACGACGCGACCATGAACGAGTCTGCCACCAAGCCAACGTCGTCCGCGCCCGTCTCCGACAACCCCCTCGACGCGCCGGAAGGCCCACCAGCGGAGGCCGGCGACGGCGAGCAGGAGGACGAGGAGATGGGCGACACCAAAGACGGCACTCCCGCCGAGACTGCGCCCGTCGACGCTGCGGTGCCGACAGTCACGAAAGCAGCAGTCGAGCAGAGCGCACGGTCACACCTGATTGAGCAGGCCCACGCCATCATTCTACCATCATACAGCGCCTGGTTCGACATGCACGAGATCCACAACATCGAGCGGAAAGCGCTACCTGAATTCTTCAACAATCGCAATCGGAGCAAAACGCCTGCGGTATACAAGGACTACCGAGACTTCATGGTCAACACATACCGACTGAACCCGGCGGAGTACTTGACAGTGACAGCCTGCCGGAGAAACTTGGCGGGAGATGTATGCGCGATCATGAGGGTGCACAGCTTCCTCGAACAGTGGGGCTTGATCAACTATCAGGTGGGTAAAATGAAGCAAGATCACCCCGAGCTCCACTAATTGCTATGCAGATCGACCCCGAGACTCGACCTTCAAACATCGGCCCGCCCTTCACGGGCCACTTCCGCATCACAGCAGATACACCTCGAGGACTGCAGCCCTGGCAGCCAGCGCCGAGCACACAAATCACGGCTGGCAAACCCCTCCCTGGCACCGACCGTCTCGCATCAGCCGGCAAGGCCGATCTCAATTTAGAGGTGAGGCGCAACATCTACGACGACAAGGGCAAAGAGGTCACGCCGAAGGAGGGCGAGAATGGAGAGGTGGCAAAGAGTTTGGAGGAGAGCTTACGGCAAGATGGCAAGAAATACTTCTGCTACTCCTGCGGCAAAGACTGCACCCGCGTGCGATATCACAATAGCAGAAATCCGCCAGCAGCCGCTACCACACCGAAACCCACTAAAGACCAGCGATACGACCTCTGCAGCCTTTGTTACCAAGAAGGCAGATTCCCTTCAAACACCACTGCCGCCGACTACACCAAACTTGAAAACGACCGCTACAAATCTCTCGGCGATCGCGAATCCGACTGGACAGACTCCGAACTGCTCCTGCTGCTCGAAGGTCTGGAGATGTTCGACGACAATTGGGACTCAGTTTCCGACCACGTCGGCAGCAGGACGCGGGAAGAGTGCGTGCTCAAATTCCTGCAACTTGAGATCGAAGACAAGTACCTCGAAGACACACCCTCGGGTCAACCACAAAGCAACGGCATCGGAGCGCAAGACCTTGCATACCTGTCCGGAGGCCGCTTGCCATTCAGTCAGTTTGACAACCCTGTCATGTCCGTCATGAGCTTCCTCGCCTCCCTCGCAGATCCCGCGACAACCGCGAAAGCAGCCGGCAAAAGCGTCGAAGAGATGCGCCGGACACTACGCCAGCGCATTGAGAATGATAGCGCGTCCGGCGGCGCCGAATCGGGCGCCAAAGAAGCCTCGGCTGCAGCTGACGTGAAGGACGAGCAGCGTGGTGAGAGCATGGAGGTAGACGACACGACCTCCCTTGCCACCCGCGAACCTCCCGCCACTTCCCACGATATTCCCACCACCGCCCTCAGCCTCACAGCCGCGCGCTCAGCAGCGCTGGCTTCGCACACGGAGCGCGCGCTCACGAACCAGGTCTCTGCGGCCGTGAACATGCAGCTGGCGAAACTTGAGTTGAAGCTTCAGCAATTCACAGAGATGGAGACGCTATTGCAAGCTGAGAGGCGGGAGGTCGAGAGGATGCGACAGAGGCTTTTCCTCGATCGCTTGGCGTTCAGGAGGAGAGTAAGGGAAGTGGAGACCCAGTTGGGAGGCATGAAAATCGCAGTTCCCGGTGCTGGCAAGGAGGACCTGGGTCTTGATGCTGCAGGTGACGCGGCGGGTGCGGGGAAAGACGTTGAGCCGTTTGCGGAGGGGATGGAGGGCTTCATGAGGTATGAGATATAGGGTCGCGGGCGGGTTCTAGGAGTTCGCGGGTTGTGCTGGGCGGCTGGAGATCTTGCGAATACAATGGCTGGCTGAGAGACTTCAGGTTGCGAGCCAAACTGATTCACGTAGCAATACTCGAGGTTTCGAGGCAAGTGTATGATAAATGCTGCAAGCACTGAACAAGCATTCCACAAGCGCGATTGCACAAGACGAAGTCGGGATTGGAAGTCTTGGCGTTGACTCGAGCACAGCTGACTTCGAACGTCCATCGTGAACAGCCTCGTACGTGCTCACCCACGGTGAAAGTCAAGTCAAGTCAACGCGTGTTGAGGCCACGGCACAACAACAATCGTATATCAAAGACCTACTGGAGGGCAGCGGCCAAAGAATCGACATCATCAGCAACAAACGGCATGTCATCAAGCGTCCACGGCTTCCCCAGACAGGCAACTGGAACACAACATTCATCCCCGCAAGACTCTGACGCTCTCGCGCCGCGTTGCAGCATCGCTGGTTTGCGGAGAAGATTGGGGTGAGGCAAAGATCGTCCAGGGCATCCGCGGCAGCGCCCAATGTAGGCTTCCGTCTCCCCTTTGGCGGTGTCTGCGGGAGAGCTGTCACCAAGCGACGTCGGTGGAGGAACCTATACTTGATGATGTGCGGGCACGGTATAAATACTTCATCAGTGGCGGTTTGTACCATCCATATACAGCATTGGGTGCTTTGGTCGTGTTAATTCCAGAGCACATTTCCCGAATAGTGTAATACAATCATAGACGGACGAGATGCCTTGGTACGGATACAACAGAGCGGCGGTGGCAACGTAAGTACATGTACCTTATAGCAAGCAACATGGTATACCAACGCCCGTTCCCAGCGTCTGCCTCGTAGCCGGCCTCGGCATAGTCTTCGAAGGCTACGACCAAGGCGTAATGTCTGGCGTCAACATCTCGCCCTCCTACATCGATCTCATGAACCTAGGATCCAACGGCGTCACTACCAACTCGCAGAAAGAAGGCGGTATCGTCGCCGTCTACTACTTCGGCACTCTGTTGGGAGCACTATCCGGCGGAGCACTTTCCGATCGGATTGGTCGAAACTACGCCGTCATCGCCGCGGGCTTCTTTGGCTTGCTGGGCCAGAGTCTGCAGAGTGCGGCGCAGAATGCGGCGTGGATGATCTGTGCCAGAGTCATCGCCGGAATCGGTACAGGAGGGATCAGTGCGGTGATTCCGGTTTGGGGGAGTGAGTTGGTGGGACATGAGAGTCGGGGGATGGTCATGGCGTTTGAGATGACTGTCAACTTTGCCGGTATCTCCGCCAGCTATTGGTTGGAATATATCCTTAGCTTCCTGAAAGGTGGGAATACGCAAGTGAGATGGCGGTGAGAAGGATCAAGTTCGATGGCTACACCCGGCGGCTGACGAGAGGCATAGATTCCCCCTGGCTTTCCAGATGATCTTTCTGTTCATGTTGATGATCTTCGTAAGTGTCGTCCGTATCGAAGTCCGATGAAGCGCCCACTGATCGCCCTTCTAGATGCTCTTCATGCCCGAAAGCCCACGGTACGACATTGGGAATGGCAAGCGAGCTCGCGGTCGTCAGACTCTCGCCAACTTCCGTGCCAGGGGTGACATCGAACACCCAGACGTTGTCGCCGAGTACAATGAGATCATTGCAGCTGTCGAGCTGGAGTCGAAGTACGAAGCCTTCAACTTCTGGCACATGTTGACTGGCTCCAAGTCTGGCGATCTCCACCTCGGCCGCAGGACGTTTTTGGCTGCCTGGCTCCAGATCATGCAGGCATGGACCGGTGTTACGAGCGTGGTGGTTTACGCACCAACGCTGTTCCGGACAGCTGGGTTCAGCGCGCACAAGAGTGACTTGCTCACTGGATGCCAGAACCTGGTCACGATGGTGTGCTGCTTGATCGCTATCTGGACTATCGATAGGTTCGGACGCCGAAAGGTACTCATGACTGGCGGCTTTGGACAATCGATTTGCTTTTTCCTCCTCGGCGCGCTGTCAAAGGTTGCGGCGGACAAAAAGAGTGCTTCGATCGGCGCCGCTGGCGGATCATTCGTCTTCATCTACGATGTCATCTTCGCGGCGACCTGGTTGTCCGTCCCATGGGTTTACGTAGGTTCGACGACACCGAGTTAAGTGCTGTGATGCTGACGATGTTCCTAGCCTACGGAGATCTTTCCCTTGGCGATTCGAGCCAAGGGCAATGCCTTTGGTATTGTCGGATGGTCGATTGGGTGTGGGACCGTCTCGCTCGCTGCGCCCAACATGTTCGGCGCCCTTGGGCCCAACGCATTCTACATCCACGCCGTGTTCAATCTGTTCGCAGTCGCGATTGTCTACTGCTTCTACCCGGAGACTGCTTGCCGTACCTTGGAAGAAATTGACTTGTGAGCGCTTATACTTCCTTTCAGAAGGCTGAGTTGCTAACGTTCTGGCGCAGACTGTTCGCGAGTAATACCCCATTCGTCTGGGAGACCGAGAAACGATTCATGGAGCTGAAGTCACAGCACACCGAGCTTGTACATGGCCGTACAACCTCTAGCAGGTTCGCTGAAGAGGAGGGCAAGGTCAATGCCGTTCAGATGGAGCACACTGATGACAAGGAGAGCCTGTAAAGTATAAAATGTGGCATATGAGGCCGTAAGTATCTGCATAGTATCGTCAGTGGTGAGTGCCAGCCGTCGCGACGTACAGAACCGTACCAACAGAATCCTTATTGTAATGATGCCAAGCCTTTTGCAGCAGATGAGATCAGTGCAGCCGGAGCCCTGCCACTCCAAAAAGAGCCTTTATACTTCGCCATAACCATTTGCTCCTCTCGCGCATTTCTCAAAACTTCGTCAACTACAGGCCGAACTGAACTGACAATACTGTAGCAGACTACTGGGGCCATTCTCCGAGGGGATGTGACACTGCAATGCTGCTGACGGGTAAACCGCGCGCATCACTCCACCTCCACCGACCCAAGGGAAACTTGTACAAACTCCACCCGCAACTCATTTCTACGAAACATCTTCTCATCAGGCCAGCATAACATGAACGAGAAGGGTGAAGAAGAGGTTGTGGCTGCCGTCGTTTCTTGGACCTTCTATCATAGCCATGGTACTCGAGGGCTAAGCTTACCTTTGCGGCGCAGCACAGCCATTACCACCCTAAAAACAGCCTCGCATTTCACGACTGCTACGACAGTCTCGTTTCCTACTACACTGCACTCTTCTACGGCGCCGTTGAGCTTATCGCTAATGCCACGGCATCATCGCTGCTGCCGTGAGTGGGATCTTGGAAGCCCCATGGCACGATGTCAACTGGAAAGGCACTTCGTCAAGTGGCTGGCTGCAGCTCAGGGTAGCCGGCTGCACTCTTGCTGACCGGGCGAAGCCTCCACGCCGCTCAAAGGTGTATTCTTGGCCCTCAGAAAGCGTTTGAAGAGGCTAACAATGGCCATGGGCAGAGTGGATAAAAGGCTCAAAGCTGCCGCGACACAGTAAGTCTCGCCCACCACGCACATTTTCCTTGCCTGTCGATACACGTTCGCGGTGACGGGTCTTTCCTATTTCCTGTCTCTTTTGTATCAACTTGGAGTTACGGCATGGCTTATATCTTGGCATCTCTCCTCCTTCTGGCTTCGAATTGCTCGTCGTTACCTACACGTAATCCTAATGCAATGGAGGATCTAATCCAGGGTTCGCTCGAGGCTGATGCTTTGAAGAAACGCGGCGAGGCTCTGGTTGCAACAGGCGGTCTCAGCAACTACAACTCTCCAGGTCAGTCAGCCACAAAGTCACAGTCTGCGACGCAGCTCACCATTCCTGTTAGATCCAGCGGTCATTGAAGCCGATGGCAAGTGGTATGCTTTTGCGACTCGGTCGATAGGCTCTGCCGTTCATGTACAAGTCGCCGAATCAGACGACTTCGCACAATGGAATCTGGTCACCAATGAGCACGGCCAGTACGATGCGTTGCCGAACCTGCCTTCTTGGATCTACGCTAAAGGATCTGCTGTCTGGGCTCCAGACGTGGTGCAGCTCGACGATGGTTCATACGTAATGTAGGCTCGCCATACGAAGAAACTCTTCAATACGACGGGCCGCTGACACGATCCAGGTATTATGCTGCAACCTCAGCCAAAAACCAGAAGCTGCACTGCATCGGCGCAGCGAAGTCATCATCTGTGCTCGGACCATACACGGCCATCGGCAACGATCCCCTTTACTGCCCACTCTCTCAAGGTGGCGCGATCGATGCAAGTGGTTTTAAGGACCCTGCCACCAACGAAAGATACGTCGTCAACAAAGTCGACGGGAATTTGCTGGGTCATGGCGGAGCCTGCGGCAACGATGTGGCACCCTTTGCACCCACCCCGCTGATGCTCCAGCCAGTCGACGCAGACGGCGTGACTCCTACAGGCTCCGCGATTACCCTGCTTGAAAACGCTGGGGCTAGCGATCAGGGTATCGTCGAAGCACCTGCTTTGGCGAAGGTTGGTGACAAATATGTCCTGTTCTTCTCAAGCAATTGCTTCGCAGCGGGACACTACACCCTGAGCTACGCGGTAGCCAATCGGATCGCCGGTCCTTACACTCGCGCATCGGAGCCGCTGTATGCCACTGGCCAAGATGGCCTGAAGAGCCCGGGAGGTGCGGATGTGCACACGGATGGTGTGCATTTGGTATTCCATGGAGACTTCGGGGCAGGCAGGAGGTTGTACCAGGCGATGATCACCATGGACGGGAACAAAGTCGTAGTACAATAGCCAATTCATTTATAGACGAATCCTGCATCTATTAAAATTCAGCGTTTGAAGCGTCCAGAGACTGGTTCAATGTGTGAACGTTGACTTATTCAGGGGCCTCGTAAATGCTCCGAATGCATCGGGATTGTTCGGACTGTATACAATAGTCATGATCTTGCGGCATTTGACGTGGCGAGTAGCAGTAGCGGCATCCTTTAAAGAGCTTATGAGTCGGCGTTGGTGCGATTTTTGACGTTCCCATAGATACCACGCTCCTTTCCATTCCAGTCTTTGGCCACTTTCTACACAAGCGGCCTCTCCATAGGCTCGATGATCGTGCCCTTTTTGACCACCACCCTTGGACGGGTTCCACGTTGCTGTACCTCCTTTGTGACCCATTCTCCACCCATCGGCAACCTCAGACTTCGTTCATACTGCTCTCTGCTCTCAAACCCGTGCGGAAGCACAGGAGCCAAGTACTTCTTGCCCTTCCGATCTTGCTTCTCACTAATGATCAGATCCTTACGCCCCTTATCTCTACGGTTCTCTGCTGCAGTGCCGCCAGGAAGTTTGCGCTTGTAAAGTGGGTTATGAGCTGCGCGAGCGTTGGCTTTCTTCAATGATTTAGAAAGGCCAGCGCCAGTCCAGGAGCCCCAGCCCGGTAGATGCGTTGACACTTCTTTTTCGTCTTCCGATTCCACGTCGGCGGCTTTCTCGGCTTCGAAGGCTTTAGCAACGTCGTCACCAGCGAAGGCGCTGCGTTGAAGGGCAGCTTTGGCATCTCGAGCGGACAGAAGCGGAGTTGTGTCCGGTTCAGAGTCAGAACCGACGTGACTGTCATCCTTCGAGCCGCTGGAGAAGGGAACGGTCTGCCAACCATCTGTGTTGCCATTCGGCGCACCGCCGTTGAGCATGCGCGCCGCAGCTTGCTTGCGCTTGGCGGAAGACATTTTATCGAGCAGGACGGGCTCACTTTCGGTCAGAGCAGGTTCTGCGGTTGAGACGATGGCAGCAGCGTCCTCGGTAGCATTGCGCTGCTTCGACTTTCTAGTTTTACCGGGCGCCGGTCCAGTCAGCCAAGACGAAAGTGCAGCTTCATCTCCCGCCTCGGGCGCTCGCGCGTGCTCGGGCGCTCGTCTGTCCTTGATAGCATTTCCTTTGGCCAATGGTCCGCTCGGACGTCCAAGTGGCTTTCTTTCGCGCGGCGTGTCCTGCGTCTGGTCTGCCGCGTCTCCATCGAGTCTTTCGGCAACGCCTTCTTCGTCCGACACCAGACCCTCCTCAAATTCTCCCTTCTTTGCCTTTGCTACTGGCTCGACCTTCTGCTTACCTTTCGGTCCAAATACGGCTCTGCCAAGCCCTTGATCATCCACCTCATCCCCGCTTGCTTCGTCGCCGTCGGCCACAGCCATATCTTTTCGCATTCGTTCAATGTCCTCGTCATTCCTCGCGCGCTGTCTCTCCTCAGCTGCTCGCATGAACTTCATTCCACCCACGCCTTTCTGTCC
>DAHZQE010000062.1:0-4849 GCA_027409005.1 Ferrimicrobium sp.
TCTATCAAAGACGTTGAGAGGAGTCAGTTATGTGACAGTATCAGCCATGCGGCCCGCAGGACTGCAAGAGCCAGTGGATCCCCAAGCTGCTCCAGCTATTGAGTCCCTGCCTGCAACTAAAGTTGTGGCAAGGATCAATGCTTGGGAGGATGCGCCAGACTCCAGGCATGCAGCTCTGTCGAGCATGCTTTGCGCAGCGCTGGGCACCGAAGGGCTAGCTGGCAGCATCGTGCGCATCGAGCCAGCACCAGCGCCGTTGCCAAAGACCGCATCAGCCCTCAAGGATCATTCGCAACAATCCAGCAAAGACGCGATCATCAAACGTGTCCGGGTAACTCCGTTCATTCCCACAGGCGGTGCGTCCAAGCCAGCCGGGTTCAAGTTCGGCGGCGGATCCAAGACAGAGCGGGAAGTCGCCGCCCAGCGCGTCAAAGACATCTTCGGCAAATCAATATTGGACGGCCCGCTTACCGAGGGCATGCTCCTGCCGCCGCAGTCTGGCTGGCCAGGCGGCATCTTGGATTTCGACCCGACACCACCTGGAGATCCTTCGAAGCCGAAGCTCCACTGGCTAAATGGCGGCGACAGGAAGCTCGAAGTCACAGTCCAGCCAGAGGCCGTGCGGCCAAAGATGCCGCAAGCGCCTGGCGAGAGTCTGCCCGAGACACCACCGGCGATGGTCGGTATCGACGACTTGATCTCACAAACAAAGAACAGCCTATTGCATTACTCGCCGGTTTTGTTGACAGGTGGCATTGGCTCAGGTAAAACTTCGCTCGCGCAGCTACTCAGCCATCAGCTGCAAAATGAGTACCTGTTCAACGTTGTGTATCTTCCTTGCCGGACCCTAATCACCGACGAAACGAGGATCAAGACGATCAAGGAGACGTTTCAGCGAGCCTTCGCATCCGCACAGTGGGGTGCCCGACTGGGCGGTCGTGCAGTCGTGGTGCTTGATGACCTAGACAGACTGTGCCCGGTGGAGACGGAGTTGCAGGTAGATGCAAATGGGCGCAGCCGGCAAGTCAGCGAATTGTTATGCGCGCTAGCAAGGAAGTTTTGCACCAGAGAGTCTGGGGTTGTGCTCCTGGCAACAGCACAGGGCAAGGAGGCCGTCAATAATATCGTGGTTGGTGGTCATGTGGCGCGAGACATTCTGGCGTTGAAGGCGCCGACCAAAGATGGCAGACGCCAGGTCCTGGAGATGCTTGTCGCGAGGTCGCAAGATGGCACAGCAACAGACGCGCAGCCAGAAGGTATGGAGAATGGGCATGCCTGGATGGATGGCTCGGAGGCAAGCAGACCTGGCTCCGCAGATGGTCCTCCAGACGGCGTAGAAGTCGATCCGGATCTGGACCTACTGGACATAGCCGGCCAGACCGATGGTTACATGCCCGGCGATCTCCACTTACTGGTCTCTCGCGCGAGGAGTGAAGCGCTCATTCGCGCCGTCTCTGACACGTCTCTTTCGGATAAGGTCGTATTGACGGCTGATGACTTTGACGCCGCGCTGAAGGGCTTCACGCCCGCGTCTCTACGCGGTGTGACTTTGCACGCGTCGACAACAACGTTCGCATCCATTGGAGGCCTTAAGGAGACCCGGTCTACGCTACTTGAGACACTGCAGTACCCAACCACGTACGCTCCACTCTTCGCCAAATGTCCGCTGCGGCTGCGATCTGGGCTGCTCCTCTACGGCTACCCAGGCTGTGGCAAGACCCTCCTCGCTTCCGCCGTAGCCGGTGAATGCGGACTGAACTTCATCTCCGTCAAAGGTCCCGAGATTCTCAACAAGTATATTGGTGCCAGCGAAAAGTCCGTTCGCGACCTCTTTGAGCGCGCACAAGCTGCACGGCCAAGCGTACTGTTCTTCGACGAGTTTGATGCCATTGCACCCAGAAGAGGTCATGACAGCACGGGTGTCACAGACAGAGTGGTGAACATGCTCTTGACAATGATGGACGGAGCTGAAGGCTTGAGTGGAGTGTACGTGCTCGCTGCGACGAGCAGGCCGGATCTGATCGACCCTGCTCTGCTGAGACCTGGAAGATTGGACAAGAGCTTAATATGCGACATGCCAAATGCTGAAGATCGTCTGGACATCTTGCAGGCTGTGAGCAAGAAGCTCAAAATTGACCGTGGCGTGATGGAAGGCATGGGCCCGTATACATTAAGAGAAGTTGCTCGACGGACGGAAGGGTACAGCGGTGCGGATTTGCAGGCTGTGATGTACAATGCGCACTTGGAAGCCATCCACGACGTGCTGGGCAATGCCTCGGACGTAGCCGCTGACGACTTCGGTAAGAAGAAGACTATGAATGAACCCAAGAGCAGCAAGTCGCACGACTTCGTTTACTTCCGCTATGACGGCTCCGACGACCGCCATGAAAGCGTGACCTCGCAAGCTGCAGCGGCGGCAGAGCGAGCGCAAATTGCAGCCAAACTTTCGGCTCTGCAAATCGCTCGGCGAAAGGCGAAACAGGAACGACACGGAAGTCTCTCGCGTCGATCATCGATGAATCAGCAACCGAATGGCGTCCAAGATCATAGCGACGAACATCAACAACCCGTCATTAGCTGGCGGCATTTGGAGAAGAGCTTAGAAGGCTCTAGATCTTCGATCAGTGCGCAAGAGAGGCGGAGACTGGAAAAGATCTATCACGAATTCGTGTCAGGTAGGAATGGAGAGATGTCGGATGGCCAGGGTACGACCGAGATAGGAGGCCGATCGACACTGATGTAAATCCGGGTTTGGGGACTTCTCTCTGTTGACGCGAACAATCTATTGATGATTATTCTATTGGCCAGGTAACCGAAATGGCGAAGGCATGGTGCCTACGTTAGCCACCTCTGGGCGCCCTCTTATGGTGCTCTCGGCCAGCTTCAATGCGTTTCGCTGTTTTCGAAATAAATCATCGAGATTCAATCCCACATCTTTGATAGGCAGCGCCAGGCCGATTCCTCCCTTGTCATGTGACTGCCTCACACAGCTAAGGTCACCTTCATGGAAGTGATCACTTGGGACGATATGAGATACGGCATCTTGTCCCACTGCTGGTCTCAAGACAAGCAACAGCCGGAACTAACATAGCAATTTTTCCCTCAAGGTGACTACGACCGGCCGAACGTGGTTGGCGAAAGTTGAGAAGAAGCTGTCGACTCTCGGGAGCGCGCATTGCGTGGACCTAGATTGATACATGCTGCATTGTACGCCGATCAAGCTGTGTCTTCCATGGACGCACTTTTGACAAAGCGTACCCGTTAGGACAAGACTAGTTTTGTCGAGGTCTCCGAGACAATCAAGTAAGATCAAACACTGCGAAATTCGGCCGTTGCGGTAGCTGACGGTGGCCGTCAGTTCAATGTCCAGGGGTATGAAGGGGCTCAGGAGTGCTATGTCTTCTTGCACGACTGTGTTGGCTTTGATCAACCGGCAGCTCCGTCAAGGAACATGGCGCGGCATTCGGTCGCCGGCACTTCGATCAATGAGCCGGGCTGCGAACCTCATTTACAGCTAGCCAGTGGTGGACTCGCGGTTGGACGTAGGTCGCAAGGTGCTGCTGAAGGCTCTATGGAAAATTCCGTCTCCCTGACCTGGCTCTAGACTGCAGGAGCTTCTCGCCCCTCGCCGTGTAATGTTCTTTGACGCCAATGCGACGCTGCTCGGACACGTATCTGCGTTAGCTTCGCACATATCCCGCGCGACCGGCATCGAGATAAGCGACTTGATCAATCCGAGAAAGTACAGTGTAGCGCAAAAGCTAAAGTGAGCATCAAAACGCCAGAAGACCCGGCCAGAGAATCTAGCTCATTGCCTAATCAGACCCCTGAGAGTCATCATACCTCTGCTCTACGGCGAAGGTGGGATGACCGCGTTCCGTAGACTGCAGCTGTAGATCCTTCAACCAAGACATGATGACTCAATCTTTGCCTGGGACTAACAGCAGCAGCAGCATCCACGGCCGCTCCAAGGGCTCCTGGCCAGGAGCTCGAAGTAATCGAAGGGGGCTCGACCGGCTGGCTAGGTGCACGTCAATGTGAGGTCTTGGCGAATTGGCGAGGAGTGCCGGCCAGGTATATGACAGGTTATCATGATGGCCAGCGCGACCCTCGTCACGGCACGGGAGCACAAGCGTTGGAATCTTGACAACATGTGCGGCCGGGTACGATACCATGCATCTTCTCGTTCGACGTGGTACTGACCAAAGCAATGTTGGTATCAGCTAAGGTGTTAGGCGGAGAAATCGTTATCAGCGACCATTACGATAGTCTTACACCGGCTCAAATGCTCGCTTAGAACGCTAGACAACGCAGGGTATCTTCCATGTCAAACAGACTCTTCCTCCACCCCATCCTCCACCTCCGGCGCCGCCCAAGCCCTTGCGAGGCTCTTATCCGCAATCATAACCTTCTGCAACGGCGCCACCAAACTTGGATTCACATACCTCAGTCCTCCCTCTCCCTCATCCAGCGCCGCAGGCCCGAACCGATTTCTCGCGCGAGCCAACTCGCCCCGATGCCGCATACTTAGGCCATCATTTTCGGCCCAAACGTTGCGCTCGGGAGCGAACTCATTACTACTGACTGTACTCGCATCGCCTTCTGGTGAGGGCGAGGCGAGATCGCTGTATGCCTGCCCGCGCTTGACGCTTCGGAGGGCAATGAATTTCATCAGAGGTTTGTAGGCTCGATTATACAGCACACTGCACCAGATCGTTGCGGCCACCAGAGGTGTGAGCAGCACGCTGCGGGTAACCGCTTGCTGCAAGATCAGCTGTCCAGCGGTCGTGAGCTGGAAGAAGACGAGGCCGACGAAGATACGGTCGCAGATCATGCCCCAGGCGCGGCC
>DAHZQE010000065.1:0-7334 GCA_027409005.1 Ferrimicrobium sp.
AAGACCTCTTCGAGTGGAATATGGTACAGCTTCGGTCCCAAGATGACGCTTTCCGGATAAGACCAGACGTCTCCCTCTGCTCGCTGGGGGTCCGTCGGTATCCGCCAAGCAAGGTGCTTTCAAACCGAGGCCTCCGCGAGATCCCATCGAGCTGCCCTGACCTCATCCTCCCCCGAATGCAGTCTCACCGATCGAGCGAGTCGCATGACGTCGATCGCCCCGCTGCTGACAGGCAAAAAGGCTGGGACTCGAGACGGCATGGCGAAAGCTGACGTGCTGCCAAGCACCCTCACCCGCGCCGTGCCGCAAGCTTCACAACTTGGATCGATCTTGGGCGGAAGCCGGCGGCTCTGCAACGCCATCCTCCCACGCCAAATCTGGCGCCCGCGTAGGATGTCAGTGCTCGGTGATGAGATGGAAAGCTTGATCAAGCGGCGCGTGGCGACGGGTTCTCTCTGCAAGTAATTTTGTACACACAATGATGCGGCGTCATTGACCGGTTCACCACTGCTGTTTCGTTGCCATGGCCGGTCCACGCTCGTTTGTTTGAGAGAGCGTACTTGGAGAGGAAAGTTGTCTGGGCCGCGCTGCTGTAAATCCTCTTTGCTCAGACATGGGGTACGATTATGCGCTCGTGTATGTCATGACCCCTTCCTTTCCCTCTGCCACCGGCACCCCGAGCGATCGACATCATTGTTGTTTTCACATGCTGATGTGCTGATGCGACTGCTACAGACACCTCTGCTACACGATCCCGCCCGCCGTCATACTCTCTATCGTATACTCGCCGCTATGGACCAAGCTGGATGTGTACAAGACATTGTTCTTGATCACCATTGCGGTGACTGCGACGATACCTTGGGACAGTTACTTGATCCGGAATAACGTCTGGTCTTATCCGGAAAGCGTCATCTTGGGACCGAAGCTGTACCATATTCCACTCGAAGAGGTCTTCTTCTTCGTGATCCAGACGTATAACACCTCGTTGGTGTATTTGCTCTTGAGCAAACCCTTGCTGCACTCGGTGTACCTGGCAAAGGAGCCGAAAGGAAGGAGTCAGTGGAAATATGTGAAGATCATCGGACAACTTGTGTTCGCGCTGGCGATGCGCAAGGGCATTGAGTATGTGCGCCGCGATGGGAAGGAGACATACATGGGCTTGATACTGGTGTGGGCATGCCCATTCCTTTGGCTCCTCTGGGCATTAGGATATCAATTCCTTGTCAACTTGCCCGTGACAAGCACCTTGGTGCCCATCGCTCTGCCGACACTGTATCTTTGGATAGTGGACACGTTGGCTCTGCGGCGCGGTACTTGGGTTATCGAGTCTAAGAGCAAGCTTGGCATCACCGTCTGGCCGCATCTGGAGATTGAAGAAGCGGTCTTCTTCCTGGCCACGAATTGCTTGATTGTCTTCGGACTCGTCGCCTTCGACAATGCGATCGCCGTACTACACACCTTTCCAGCGCATTTTTCCAAAGTGCCTACTTGGCCATCACCGGTGCTCATCATGCGCGCTCTACTTGTACCAGCCATGACCTACGATGACGATAGAATCGACGGCTTGCGCCAGAGCGTCGCACGACTTCGCGCAAAGAGTCGCAGCTTCTACCTGGCGTCTTCCGCATTCCAGGGACGGCTGCGCATCGATCTGGTGATCCTCTACTCTTTCTGCCGCGTCGCAGATGACTTGATCGATAATGCCAAAGACGCGAAAGAAGCGCAGCAGTGGGTCAAGAAGTTGCAGCACCTGTTGCAGCTCTGCTACGACGGTGACCGAAAGGGTGCCAACGGCTGCATCGTCAAAGGTCGAGATCCTAACCAAGGAGCCGCCACTCAGTACATCATGTCTGATTTCCCTCCTGAGACTCGGCTGACCTTACTCCTGCTGCCGACCGAGCGGCTAAGCAGACAGCCTCTCGACGAATTGCTGAAAGGGTTTGAGATGGACTTGATGTTCAGCGGCTCGTCCATTTCGGGGCCAATTGGGTCGGAGCAAGACCTTGATCTGTACGGCGCCAGAGTGGCAGGCACAGTCGCACTCCTGTGCATTGAGCTGGTCATGTACCATTGCCCAGGCACGAGCGAGACGAAAGCAAAGCGCCTTATGGCCGCGGGCCACGACATGGGCATCGCGCTGCAATACACCAACATTGCACGAGACTTGAAAGTGGACGCGGATAATGACCGCTGTTACGTCCCGCCGGGCTGGCTGAAGAAGGAGAAATTGGCTCCCGATGGGTTCGTATCCGCGCTGCGCAATCTGGACAAACAAGATGATTTCTTCCACAAACGGCTGGATATCATTCGGCAGCGATTGCTGGATCGGGCATTCGCCTTCTACGACAGAAGCCGCTCGGCGATCGAAGAGTTGCCGCAGGAAGCGAGAGCGCCTATGCGAGTGGCGGTGGAGAGCTATATGCAGATTGCGCGGGAGTTGCGACAGCCTGGCTACAAGGTCAAGGCTGGGAGGGCTACAGTACCAGCTGGGAAGCGTTTGTGGGTTGCGTGGAGAGCACTATCTGGCGTAAACGGCCCGAAATAGCAACGTAGTCACCATGCTTGCATTGTATACAGCGACGGAGTCAGCGGATGTAGCTCTTGGTTGTAGATACCCTGAAGCGCGTATAATTTCATGACTCTATGGGCGTGTCGGACCATGCGCTCGTTCATGCACACGGAATGCTTTGGATAGCCATGGCGCGCGATTCATGTGCGTCATGATCTGGGCTGAAGGCGCCCCAATTTCACGCGGTTGCATGTGAAAGCTCGTGCACCTTGCCCAACTCATCCGCCGCCATGCCACTTCCTCTAGTGCAAGTTCAATGGGCGACAAGACGGCTCAGAAGACCGCCATAGTCATCGGTAAGAGTGACATCGCGATCCTGCTCGGCCAGTCACCTTGCTAATCGCAATGCGACAACAGGTGCAGGCGTAGGCGGCATTTCTTCCGCCGCCCGCCTGGCCAAAGCTGGTTTCAAAGTCACCGTCCTCGAGAAGAACAGTTTCACGGGCGGACGATGCAGTCTCATCCATTCGCCTGAAGGCTATCGCTTCGATCAAGGACCTTCGCTGCTATTGCTGCCGAAACTCTTCCATCTTACTTTCGAGGATCTGGGCACCACCTTAGAGAACGAGGGCGTGGAATTGCGGAAATGCGAGCCCAATTACCGCATCTGGTTCGGTGATGGGGAGCACTTTGAGCTCAGCAGTGACCTGGCGTTTATGAAGACAGAGATTGAGAGGTGGGAAGGCACGGAAGGTTATGAGCGGTATCTGCAGTTTCTGCAAGAGTCGCATCGACATTACGAGCTCAGTGTTCAGCATGTGCTGCTCAGGAACTTCACATCGCTGGTGTCGATGCTGCGGTGGAGTTTCTTGCAGCATTTGCTGACGCTGCATCCATTTGAGAGTATCTGGACGAGAGCGAGCAAGTACTTCTGGACGGAGAGGTTGCGGAGGGTTTTCACGTTTGGGAGCATGTATATGGGAATGAGTCCGTTCGATGCGCCCGGGACGTACAGCCTGCTGCAGTACACGGAGCTGGCAGAGGGCATCTGGTATCCCGTTGGTGGGTTTCATCGGGTCCTGCAGGCGTTGGTAGAGGTTGGGCAGAGAATGGGAGTGGAGTACAAGCTGAATACGGCGGTCAAGAAGATTGTACTGGATGCAAGCGGCTCGCAGGCTGTGGGTGTAGAGCTGGAGGACGGGAGGCGGTTGAAGGCGGATGTGGTTGTGAATAACAGCGATCTGGTCTACGCCTACACGAACCTGCTTGTCGATCCTTCTTCCGCGCCTACGCCTTACGCTGGCAGTCTATCGCAGCGACCCGCGAGTTGCTCGAGCATTTCTTTCTACTGGGGTCTGTCGCGACAGGTACCGGAGCTACGAGCACACAATATCTTCTTAGCGGACGAGTACCGGGAGAGCTTTGACAGTATCTTCAAGAAGCATCTAATACCCGACGAGCCTAGCTTCTACGTCAACGTACCAAGCAGGGTCGACGCAAGTGCTGCGCCAGATGGCAAGGACTCCGTCGTTGTCCTCGTACCAGTGGGCCACCTCATCGACACGCCGCCCTCGCAACACACCAACGGCCACCTCGCAGAGAAATCAGAGCTCAAGCAAGCCCCAACATCCTCCCAAACCGGCTTCCAACCTTCCACACAACAAGACTGGCCTGCCATGATTGCACTAGCGCGTAAGACCATCCTCGCCACCATCGCAGCCCGCACAGGCGTCGCCCTTGGCCCGCTCATTGTTCATGAAGAGACCAACGACCCGATCACGTGGAAACAGAAGTTCAATCTCGACCGCGGCGCAATTCTGGGGCTGTCGCACAGTTTCTTCAACGTCCTGTGCTTCCGCCCATCAACCCGCGCACGGAAAAGCAATCCACTACTCGATGGCAAGCTAGGCAGTGGAATAGTAGGACGGGTAGCGGAACTAATAGGCGATTTGGGGAGGAAGGATAGGGACATCAAAGGGTTGTACATGGTGGGGGCATCCGCTCATCCCGGCACGGGTGTGCCAATCTGTTTGGCCGGGGGGAGATTGGTGGCGGAACAGGTGTTGGAGGATTTAGGGATGGGGACACCGTGGAAAAGGAGTATGGAGAGGAGGCAGGTTCGTAAGTTGGATGAGTTGGCGACACCTACGGGTTTGGGATCGCTGGGGAACTGGTTAAGGGTATTGAGTGTGGCTATGATGGTTTCGTGGCTGATGATTATTATGTTGGGATTGGCAGCAATGGTCGCTCGGCGATAGTGGGGTCTATTGCAACCCTTTACGCGAATCTGTACACTGCTGCAGGCGGCCCGATACGTCTACCAAGCTTGCAGGCGCTGAAAGCATCAACTCTGAACATACCCTTTGGGCCATAGCGACTTGAACCGCCTTCCTCGCTTGACACCGAACATCATTGCCCACCGTTCTCGCAATGCTGGAGTCGAGATTTGATTGTCGAGATCTTGATTGTACACGCTACATGCTGTGACAATACATCACGAGACCTCCGCTTGCGCGTGCATATTGCACTTTCACCGACGATCGCAGACATCCTCCGTGCGACATCGGACAGCACCATTTTCTTCAACTTCATGAAAGCTTCCTCGCAATGACGTTCGATGAGAATGTTACTGACTTCAGGCTGCTCCACATTGTAGCTGGTATGCACATACTGGCTTGGTGCGCACGGCAATGTGGGCTGCGTAGAAGTGGCCTATTCCTAGCCAAGCCATCGACGACGACCTCAGCTCTACATCAGAAGTGCAAGGGATCAAGTTCAACAAGATAGATAGATCTCATCTAGAGAAATCCTGAAGGCTATACCCATTATGAAAAAGCACATCAGATATCGCTATGACGAGAGCGCCGGCCTTGTCTCCGGTCACACATTCTGCCTCTCAGTGTGCGGCGCGGATGACTCGCGGAATGTCGCGGATGGCTTCGGCAGTGACAGAATCGGTCGGTATCTTTCGCACCCGCATCAACAGCCTCATTTTGCGATCCCGCATATCGAGATCTTGCGCGGCGAGCCGTGGTAGGGTCCACATCAGCGAACAGGGAGCGAGCCAGCATCGGAGCATGGCAGATATTGTGTGCTTCTGAGACAGCAAACAATTGCTTTGGCAGGAGTGTCTGTAGCACGCGTCTAGCTCCTTTTTAATTGAAGTCCTGCTGACCACTGTCCGCAATCATCGAATCTCACCACCTCGCGAGTACACGCCGTGCCAAGGTAGTCCAACACGGATTTTCGGGCGGTTTCAAGCAGGCGAAGAGCGATCATTTGACACGCCAAAAATCTTAGCGCGCCTTGTTTCGCTGTCTTTTCCGCGGACTGCCGCTCAACCAGCCCCCAACGGCTCGTGGTGATGAGAGTACAAGCTCAGATCGCCGTACTTTGACAGAACGTTGTGGGAGAATCTCTGTGGAGACAGATCGATGTGCGGCTGCGGCGATGACATCAAGCCCGGGAGTAGGTGTCCAAACAAGCTTTCGCACTTCGAACCTTAATTGTTTGGATAGTGACGTCCCACGTTTCCTTGGGCACTGTGAAGGCAGGACGGAGAAGCGGCATGGACCCAGAAATCATGTGGATGAGTACGTCGAGAACGGGATGTGCAAGAGCTGATGTGGAATGCGAACAAGCCTGCGAAAATCCCGAGCCCGCCGATGCGTTGACGCGATTTGTCCATGATGCCCGGACACGATCTGTCTATGATGCCCGAGACAGCACGCGAGCACTGGTCGCACCAATACCAATGTACGACACCCTGCGCCACACCTGATGGATGAGAGTCGACCCGCAGCCGAAAGAGGTAGTTAGGTGCCTTCATTAATCATCAGTCATCATCGCGCCGGATCTCCAGATCGGCAGGCCTCCGGCTGCGCGCCGATTGATGTAATCTATGGGCTGCTTCGATCTCAGCAGTGCACCGACCGTTTCATTGCCAGTTGAGACCGCGATAGCGAGCGTTGACGAGCAGCGAGCTTGACCGACTACGTCACTGCTTCTGCCCATTCCATCCCCCCGTTCACTGTCTTGGAATGCAATAAAAGCACTCGCGGCCGCGTCCCGAATTCTTCCTCCGCTCACTTCCACCACGCAAACATCATCCCGCCAAGTTCCACCCTTCCGCTCACATCCTAACGAGTGACATTCGCCTACCAGTTGGAGCCATTACCTGTAGTGGAAGAACTGCACCAACATGGGTCTCGAGAAACGCCTCGCCGGCTACTTGGGCAACGACGCTCTGAACATCAATGGTACATCAAGATGCGCTCGTTCTATTGGTGGGTAGATTCTAACAAGCGGGTGCAGGCAACACCGTCAATGGCGTTACTGCCAACATTGCCATTACCGTCCGCGGCTCCGACTGGTACTGGACAGTCTGCGCATGCATGACTGTCGCGACTTTCGTCTTCGCCGGTTTGGCGCAGACGAAGCCGCGCCAGCAGCGCATCTTCCACTACATCACGGGCGGCGCAGCCGAAAGCGTAGTAGCCCCACTTGTAGCTAGTGTAGATGAGGGCGCCGACGAGACCAGTCACGACCATGATCTCGTCAACGAGGATGGTGAAGAGGACGGTCGGCCAGGGCATGGCGGCAGTGAGAAGCAGGTCCATGAGCAGCAGTGGGGTGGTGATCGCCCAATCGATGTAGCGAACGTAGAAGATCTCACGGTCATTGCCGCGCACGACAGGGTTGTTGCGGAAGAACTCGACCTGGATCGGGACGAAGCCAAGGTTGCTGGCCATTGTGAAGTAAGCGATGGCGGCAACCATGGTAACTCCGGCCGTGATGTAGTGGAAGATGCGCTGCTGGCGCGGCT
>DAHZQE010000066.1:0-5070 GCA_027409005.1 Ferrimicrobium sp.
GCAGCGCCAATGCCGCTGCCTCGTCTCCTGCCCAGAGCCTCCAGCCTTCTGAGCTTCAGCAGCGTCGATCCAAGGACGACCATGGTCTTGTAATGGGGCATCAGCTGGTCGGGACGGAGGTAGCGTGCGCGCATATACTCAAGGTTTGCAGCTTTGGCGCTCTTGAGTGGCGAGTACTGTGGCGGATCGGACAGTTTCACCCAACCCGGAAACTGCGGGATGAGGAAGCGCTCACAGAGGGTGAACGCCAGGAGCGCCAGAGGAGGCTGCAGATCGCAGAGCAAGCGGAGAAGGAGGTTCCAGACCGAGTTGTCAAGGGTGTAACCTCGAGCAAAGTGGCTTGCGACTGTTGATAGCAGATCCCGTGTTCGTGACTGCTGGAAGAGAGAGATCAAGTAGACGCGGAGAAGTCGTGTGAGCATGATCCTCCGGGCAGGAGCGATGGGCGAAGCCGGGTTGAATGTCTGAGAGGGAAACAAGAGTGATGTCTTTCTCTCCTGGGGGGTGACCGAGGGCTCGCTTGATTCCTCAGGACCGGTGACGCTGAAACCGGCTTCCTGTGCTTCATCCGGCTGCTTACGCAAATTCAGAAGTTCGAGCCGGGGGCGCGCCTGAGAGTTCGCGAACTGTGGCACCGGTATATTGCGTGCAAGCTTGTCCGCCTGTCGATTCGCAAGCACCCAGCACCTTTCGACCTCTGCGTGATCTCCAGCGCGTAGATGTACGAACATCAAAGCCCAAAGCGATTGTATCGGAAGCTCGGCGTTCCGACGCTCTTCGCCAGCAGAGGCCGGAGAGGTATTGAATTGTTCGAATAGACGCTTGATCGCGTCTAGGCAGATCTGCTTGCCGTGGATGTTAACCAAAAAGCTCATGTAACCCTCTGGAATCATGGCCCAACTGGATCGACCGAAGCCAGGCTCATGTGCAGCGACGTCGGAGCCATCACGACTCTCCATCATTTGCATGAAGGAGTTGACGACTGCTTCGGCTGGATCTCGGTCTTCGCGGTCGAGGGCTCCCCGCCTCTTTCGCGCTTCCGCAGCAGCTCTTGCCTGAACTAGGACAGAATTCACACCAGCTGAGGGCTTGACGTTCCTTGCCACCATGTCCTCGTGAACACGCAGAGCATCGTCGTAGAGCCGTTGCTTGACGTATCCTGCCATCACTATCGCATAGTGAAGCGCGGTAGGTTGGTAACATTCGCGCTCCATTGTCTTGTTCAGTAGCCTCCACGCAGATTCCGTCTGCCTCTGATTCACAAGGGCTTGCATGAGGGCAGCGTAGGTGGAGCCGCTACGGCCAATCTTCTCATCCCGCATCCACTTGTAAACGCGCAGTACATCGTCCACTTCCCGGCGGTGTGCATGAGCCGTTAGCACGATGTTGAAGCAGGCGGTCAGTGAACCCTTGATCTTGCCCTCCCTGAGTGCCAATACAGCATCAGACAGGACTTTCTCAGCAGCATTTACCTCTCCACAATTAGCGTGGGCGGTGATCAGACTACCGTAAAGACCGGTGACCCGTTGCTTCTCAGCAAGATCATCGTATTGGGCTAGTAGATCTTTGACGCCTTCCACGTCTCCACGGTCGGCAAACATTTGCGTGATGGGATGGAAGGAGAATTCGTCCGGCTGGTAGCCTTCGGCGATCAGTCTTCCCAGAACGCTGATACCGCCGTCAATGTCGTCGACCCGTGAATGTGCGTGGATCAAGATGTTCCAGGCTTTCAGCGGCAGATCATCACCATTCGCTTTCGCCAGTTTCATAGCATCTTCAAACGCATCTTTGGCACCACCAAGATCCATACGGCGCGCATGAAGATATATGCGGCTCTGCATCACTTCCCGCTGGTCCTCGTAATTGGGGTAATGCCGCTTGTAGTAATCTAACCAGTAATCAAATCGGGTGACACGGCCCGCGCTGCTATGCCATCGTAGCACGTGGTGCAGCGCAATTTTGTCGATCTTTCCGTGGGTGTTGTGCCAATCCGAAAGCACCGAGCTCACTGTAATGCTCGGAGGTCGTGCAAAGTGGCGGCGAAATCCATCCCAGTAGTACGTCAACTTCTCCAACAGAGACATGAGTATCTCTTGCGGCACTGGCTCTTTGAAGGAGCGCAAAGATTGATATGCAGCAGATCCTAGCCGATGCACGCGGGGGTAGGCGTAAACTCGATCTCGCTGAGAGAGCATAGAAATGATGAGCCTTTGATAGAACACGCGGGCTTCAGGGCCAATAGATCTAATGTGTCGAATCATGTGGATGAGCCGTTCCGTGAGTAGACTGCCAGGGCCCTCAAGAGTGTCGATGAAGGCAGGTGGCGTTACTCTTGGATCACGAGCCTCGAATTCCTGTTGCAGGGCTTCCACAAAGAATCGCGCGCAGAACAAGTCGACGTTGCGGTTCGTGGTTCTGGCTCGCTGCAGTCCGCGAAGATGCTTGTCAAGTTTGCATGCTTTGCGCATCAGGTCAGGCATCTCCGAGACATGCAGCCAGAACATCTTCTCGCCTGCAAAACCCTTTCGCCCCTGCTGTCGATACTGGGCTTCCACGTTCATCGCAAGCTGCCATCGATCATTGTTGACAGCGTAGCCGAAGAAGCTTTTCGTCACCTGGTCGCCGTTTGGTATGTTCGTTAATGCTTCACGATGAAGCTTGACCGCCTGAACGTGGAGCCCGCGACGCAAGAAGACCGTAAGTGCAGCTATGTAGACTGGTAGCGTCCGATGCTGAAGCGGGATGGAATGATAGAGCTCGCTGCATTTCACGTTTCCCTCACTTGTTTTCTGACCAGAAAGCCAATGTAGTAGCTCAAGCTTTAACCGTAGATCGCATTTGTCGGATTCCTTAAGTGACTCGTAGGTCGCAAGGACTCGTTTGGTCAGAGCAAGGCGCTTCTCATCATTGGTGCGATCGTCGGTGCGTCGTTGGTACCCCAGAAGGCTTCGCAGTTTCTGGAGCGGGTCCACTGACGCCTCTTCAATACCGATGGAGGGAGACGTAGGTTCTGGACCTTCTTCGTCCATCGTGTCGAGGTCTACAAGAGGCAGGTTGATGTGCGTAGCTGAGGTGCCAACCATCCGCGAGCCGGAGTTTCCTTGTGCCGGATCCTCGTCGAGCTCGTGAGGGTCTGGAAGAATAGTATTTTCTCCATCCTCTCTGATCAGAGGATCAGCGTCACGACTCGGCTCCTCGCGTTCGGACGAGCCCTCCACATCTGCCTCAGCCAGCCGACTCAGCTCTTCGCTGCGATCCTCCTTCCGCCGCTCAGACCGCTTGCTTCTCGCACGCGAAGCAAAACCCCGTGACGCCTGAACATAGCCCTCCGGCAGCCGCCTAGCATTGCGTTTCTCCCATTTCTCATTGGTCTGCCGGCTAGCCGTACGCAACAGCGCCAGTGCCTGCGGGGGGTAGAGGAAATCCAGGAAGACTCCTTCGCCCGATGGAGCCCACGTGCCCTCCTTCCCCCTTTTGCCAGCAGCTTTGCTCCTCCGACGAGTTGGCTCACTGTCGCCACCGCATCTGATAGGCGAGTGTGCACTCGTTGAGGACTTGCTCACTACCCAAGGTGGCAAATCGAGGTCGCCAGCCCCATGCTGCCAGAACGTCAAGTGCAGAGAGCGCCGGCTTCTCTTGGGCGTGGTGGCGCATCGCAGAGTCTCTCGTGCTCCGGATTGAAGGCATGCCTTGGCCCTCTCTAGCATGCCACACCCTGTGGCAACGCCTACCGTCTACTGCCGCTCGAAGATCGTTCGAAGATGTCTGGCGGCGAGCTTCATGCCCAGCTTTTGACCCGTGTGCTCGATCGTATCCGTTTTCCGTGCTCTGATATGGTCCGTTTGACCACTGATTGTCCAACTATATCATCCGAAAGTCCCTTGTAGGTCAAAAATCGCAGGAAATGTGAGTTATGATACCTTTGACAGAATAGGCTCTTCAAACCCGTCATCACTTTCAGGTCTTGGATCAAGGCGGCCCAAGCTCACCTCCGAAATCCCGCCGCATACTGTACTTATCGGCGACCAACATCACCACACCTCACCTCACCTACACTACACCTCCAGAGACCGGTGTTTCGCCGCCACAGAAGACTTGTTAGCCGTCATGTGGTCCAAAGTTGTCGACTATATTCGGCTTGCAAGATAGCGACGGTCAGAGCATGCTCGTCATTGCCAGCTAAATCAACGATGCGGGATCGTCGTGTTCTTACCACAATGGTGGCGTGTCCTGGAAGACCGCTACCTCGTCATGCTATCCTGATCTGGGGAGAGCAGTATGTCCTGGGATCTGTCTTGCTACACTATGTCCACCATCGCGCTTTAGGTACTATCGTAAGAGCGAGCGCGGAGGATTGGTCTCTCGTTGCGGCTGCCAGATGGCTCAGCCTTGGGGGTGCTCTTACTTTCCCCCTCTCTTCACGTCTTGGCTACGTTGATTGCTGCAGAAGGCTCTTTAGACCATGTCCTTGTCTCGAGGTTTGCTACCTGCACGTTTCCTAGTTCGCTCTGATGTGTCAAGAGTCGATCGATGGCCGTTGTGGCAGAGTGCGAGCATAGTATTTTGGCATAGAAGCATCGGCAACTGCACCTACGATGACGACAGTGTCTTCGAGTTCTTATTAAGTACGGTATGCAAAGCGATCCAGAATACTGCGAGCCGTATGCTCGTCTCAAGACGCAAGCTGCTAATGCCCAGCAGATGCTGGAAGCCGTGCAGGAGCGGACAAAAGCCGCTGCAGATGATCTGGGCGAGGATGAGACACGCTTGCTGCTATCGTTAACTTGCAACGAGTACGTACCACAGTACAGGTGCGGTCTCCAATCCAGCAGAGGAGCTTCGGTAACACATTCGCCATGCCAGAGCTTCACATAGGCATATTTCGAATGCGACACCAGACTCAAGGCTCCCATGGGCTTCATGCCTGCCGTTGCGCTAAACGCTACAGCCGGTGTAGTCTTACAAGCGATCAAAGAGAGACTAGAAGAGACTGGCGATTGGGACAACCAGTACCAGACTGGCTTCCAAGTACGCTTCTGGGCCATGCCGAAGGATCCTGGTGACATGAAT
>DAHZQE010000081.1:0-1280 GCA_027409005.1 Ferrimicrobium sp.
TCGATATGGGTCAACCGAGCACGAAACTCCCGGTCTTCGTCGGTAGCCGTCAACGTCGCCTCAAGATCGGCGAAGCTAGACGAACAAAACTGCATTCGCTCACGCTCCCGCTCTACGAGGAGTCGAGCTGCGGGTGATTGAACGCGCCCCGCTGACAGCTTTGGCATCACCTTCTTCCAGAGTACCGGAGAGACCTCATAGCCATAGAGTCGATCGAGAATGCGGCGTGCCTCCTGTGCATTGACGAGATGCTGATCGAGGGTGCGAGGGGATGCGAGCGCCTGGGCGATGGCGGCGTCGGTAATCTCATGGAACACCATGCGATGGATCGGGATCGACGGTCGCAGCACCTCGAGAAGATGCCAGGCAATCGATTCACCTTCGCGGTCCTCGTCTGTCGCGAGATAGAGTTCATCCGCGTCTTTGAGTAGGGCCTTGAGCTTCTTTACTTGCTCCTTCTTCTCATTTGGAATGATATAGAGTGGGGCAAAGTTATCATCTACGTTTACGCCGAGACGAGACCATGGCTGCGACTTAGCTGAGGCAGGGATGTCCTTTGCTGATCGAGGAAGATCACGTATGTGTCCCACTGAAGACTCGACGACGTAGCCATCGCCAAGGAAGCGAGCGATAGTTCGCGCCTTGGTCGGAGATTCAACAATGACTAACGGTTTTGGCATGCACCACGCTCTCTCTAAGGCCGGTGGTCCACATCATTTCGTGTTCAACGGCAAGAACTCGTATAAGGGATTGATCATAGTGAGATGATCATCCTCCCCTACCATGGCCCTTCCATGCTTCTGCTCAAACCTGATTTAGGAGCAGTGGCCGTTCGACCGGCTGCCGACACCAGCATCAAGGCGCCGCTGACCCTCTCCAAGTCATGTTGCCGTCGATGACGCGTACTGATAGGGCTCATAGGAGTAGAAGTTACCCGGATCTAGGACAGTGTTCGCCTCCGGAGCGTTAGGGCAAGCATGGCTAGCAAGTCCGTTGACGTAACTGGAGGTCATATAGCGACTTCTCTTCAACATCAATGAAATCCAGAGCACCCGTTGGTGTCTGCGCTCGCTGCTGGATCAGGATAGAGGTGCTTGTTGTACGTTACAGATATGGGCCCAGATCGGTTGGATCCAGGTATCTGCTCATCCAGAACCGGAGCAGAGAATCGCCATGGTTACCGAGTTTATTAGCGTCTCTCCTCGAGATAGCGTGGCGCCAGTGAAGAGCCAATTCGGCCTCTTGTCAATCTTGAATCGCTCTAGAAGGAGTGATCCAGA
>DAHZQE010000082.1:0-3237 GCA_027409005.1 Ferrimicrobium sp.
GCCGAGTACGGAAAGCGAATCAAGAAACGTCCGCTCGTTGGTTGAGTCAACGAAGATCAAGTTGTGCCCCGTTGGACGTGGACGATCGGAGTAAGGCGCATAGTCGGTGACGAAAAGAATTAACGGTACCACATGGTCCCAGTGATAGTCCAAGCTGTCCTGCGATAGTAGCCCGTCAAACGGTAGCCCCTTAGATCTTGTTAAGACGCGCTGAATCTCATTTGGCGGCTGCGAAAAAGTAAGTATCTTCTGCTCAAGCGCCATCTCTACCAGATGACGCTGCGCCAACGTCGCGTACTCGATGAGGCTCGAGTTCAGGCTCAGTGCTTGACGGTCGATGGCCAGATTAAACCCGGTCTCTGATGATCGACGAATCTCTGTGTAACCAGGAATAAAAACTTCCACGAGCGATGGCAAGTCATCGGCATAGTAGGTACTTGTCTGTACCTCTAGGACATACGGCCACACGTCCCCGTGCGGGGGTTGTGGCTCAATGCCGCCGGTAATGCTCTTGACCTTCACCAACCGATCCCTTCTCAAATGCCCTACTAATATAATTGCGGAAAAATTAGGCTGGCTGGAGTCCGCAACCCACAGATCTGAAAGAAAAACGGTTTTTGCTCAAACGACACGGCTGCCGGCACAGATATACATTAGTTACCATAATATAACGAAAGCCGACATGCCGATATCGAATGAATACAAATATCCGTGAGCACAAGGCAACTTAGATGTAGCCAGCGTATCGATTCTTCTGTTTTGTGGTACGCGTAGCTTGCGCCGTCTTGGAGGCCATAGCCTTTCCTGTGTTTTGCGCCTGTTCTGCGTGGTTCGTGGGATTCGCAACAATGCGACGGGCCGCATAGTCGATTTGGGCGCGTCGCTCGGCCTTGGCGGCCGGACGTTCAGACCGCGCCGTGCGGATCTTCTTGACTGCAAAATGAGCGCCTACGGCTCCGACAGCTACTGGCAGAGATACCGGAGCGGCTAGCGCTACTGCTGTATAAGCAGCGGCGCGCGTCACGCTCTTGCCTGGATGAGACTGAAATCGAGCGTACGCCAATCGCGCCCTAGAACTCAGTGCCTCCTGTGCGCGTCCTCGCCTGGTGTTGGGTCCTTGAGCCTTGATGAACTTTTTCGCCTCGCGGATATGTGCGCGTTGACTAGCGAGTTTTTGTGCTCCTTCTAGGCGCATATCTCTTGGTGATCGATACGGTTGCCCGTTGATCATTGTTGGACTGGTGGCCGGCTTGCTGAGCCATGTTCGCAGGCGTCCTTTTGCTCTTGCTGGCGCCTCTGTCGAACTCTCCACTTGAGCCGTGGCTGCTTGCTGTGCTGAAGAGGCGCTTGCTGCAGTCGACGGTATTCTGTCGTTAGTTGGATGAGTGGTGGGCGGACCTCCCTGTGGTGTCGGTCGCGTTCTTCCGCCGGACTTGAGCGTGTCGACCGGTGGCATCCGATTAGCTGTGGGTTTGAGACGTGGTGCATATGGGCGTTGCTCTGGACGCGTCGAGAATCTGCCAAGCATAGATCGACCGCCTTGACGAACTCCTCCCGAACCGGTTGCGCGTGCGCGATGAAACGCGCCGGCCACTTTCTCGCCGATGGCGCCGGTCAAAAATCCGCCAGCACCTGCTGCAGCGGCCCAACCCATAGCTGCATCAGGTCGAAATGGCGACGGTACACGGAAGGTTTTTAAGATGTGATGTACGCCCCAAATGGCGGCAACAGGCGAGAGCGCGATCCAGAGCATGCCGATGAGCCCGCTACCGGCAACGCCGACACCAAAACGATCGATGACGTTGGTGAGCAGCGCTACCATGCCAAGAATTGCCTCCGCACCAACCGCGAGCAACAAGAAGGATAGCCCCTGTTTGATGAACTTCGAGCGATGGTGGGTATCGGTCTCTCGGTCGGCAATGCGTTATGGGACGCCACGTCTTCGCTCACCACCATAGCCGAGCAGTTTTGCTTCGGATCTCAAGCCGGAGCCGCTGCAAACTCAATCGCCACGTCGCTATGGAACTTCTTTAGTAGTTCCGGCGTAATCGCCATCCTTGCCGGCGTCGGATTAGTAATACTCTTTTGGCAGGCGCGCAAAGGCAAGAAGATCGTTGGCGAGCTAATCCGCATTCTCATGATCGTCTCGATCATGGCTATGTTGGGCATCACGTCATCGAAAACTACAACCTATGACGCCAAGACAGGGAAGTACCCTGCCGGTAGTCCGGCCTGGATCGTATCAACTGCGTATAGCGCGGTGACAGCCGTGGTCAGCGTGCCGCTCGCCGGGATCAACAAGCTGACATCTAGTGTTCAGCTTACCGGGGCCTCATCGCCAACCTCATCTGGTCTTAGCTGCCCAAGTTACGTCAACGCTCTCTTGAAGCAGTATCAGCAAACTTACGGCCCCAATACAGCCTCACAGTCGGCAGCCGTCGTCCCCGAGATGGTCAATGATATTTGGGACAGCAGCGGTCTCCAGGCAACGGCTATCGCCCAATTTGGTGACAATCCCTATACCGAGCAGGCGTATTGCCACCTCTACGAGGAGGAGTCCGGCATAGCTCCTGCCCAGCAGCTCGCCTTGACCCAGAAGGCAGGGCCAATACCTCCAGGCGCCAACTCGTCCTCGCTCGCCTTTTTGCCGGCTGGCTCCCCAAGCAGTGAGGTCGTGGCATCAATAGTCGGCTGGGCGGCCTGCACGCAGCCGGGATCGTCCAAACTGGGTCCCTATGGTCAGTGGACCAGCGTCATCGACAGCCCGTCACCAGGTCTGGCGCAGCAGGTTTTGAATACCGTCGGTGGAGCGGCAGCGTTAAATAATCCAGTTAGCTCGAGTAGCCAAACTTCTCCTCCAAGAATGTTGACAGCAAGCGACTGTCAGCATTGGTGGAGCACGCCGGTGAGCTCGTTTCCCTATACCGGAACGGCATTATGGTGGGGGACCACAGCGTCGGTAATAGCAAGCGGTACAACGCATGCTCCGCAAGTCGGCAACTTCTTGATGAACTTCTTCGGCGACTCATCTAACGGAGCGACGATTATTTCGATTGTCTACGTTCTCGCCTCACTGGCGGTGCTGTTGGTGTTCGGCGTCCTATCGCTAGCCGTCATTATTGCAAAGTTTGGCTTGCTGCTACTAATGGCAATGTTTATTATTTTTCTCATTGTCGACCTCGTTCCGACTCGCAACGGAGGCCATCACTCGTCGAAGTTCATCAAACAGGGGCTATC
>DAHZQE010000083.1:0-7727 GCA_027409005.1 Ferrimicrobium sp.
GACCCAACACCCCTTGCGCGAGTTCAATCGACATCGCCGCGACACAGGAACCAGGCTATAAATTCCGGCGCCGGCTGATCCAATGTCTCGACGCAGATGGGAGCCCAACAAGTGCGCAAGCAAGCATCATTGAGTGGAACATGTCGCGAGCTTACAATGTTTTGGCGCTAGAATGGACCTCAACAGAATCCTTGACTCGCCGCTGCCGCCTACGATAGCGAAGCCACCCACTTTACGAACCTACGTTATCAATCTTGGGCAGTCCGAACGCCACTATTACCAATGGACGGATGATCTCGGGGGCAATATTCGGACGCATCCGTTTCCAAACGATGAGGTTTGGTCTGCGGCCTCGTCACAACAGCACCGCGCTGATTGTATGGCAGCAAGAAGCTGATCGTCTACATTCATTCAACGACCTGATCTACGCGTTTGCGCTCGGCGATGAGTTGTTCGTCTCACCAGTCTCGTTGCAGGAAGGGGACGCAGTTCTAGACATTGGCTATCGAGATGGTCACTGGATCGACGCCCTCACTACGAAATACCCCTGGGCGCAGATTCACGGCATCGACGTGCTCGGCTTCAAACCAAATGACGGCCGGCTGACAAACCCGAATGTCAACTTGCATACTCCCGTAGATTTCGACGGAGAAGCATGGGGCATCGCGTACTCGTCCATATCCCTGGCGCGGATCGCGCTGCAGTGTGGCAATGTCAGGGACTGGTTTAGCCTGTATGACAGGGCCAAAAGATATCTCCGTCCTGGCGGCTACCTCGAGCTGATCGAGTACGTGATTGACGGCGTCACAAAGCCCGTTCGGATCCATGAGGTCATGTTCTTTGCCTACTGACTCGGTGCCAGGATCGATTGGCGGCCTCGGTCTGAAGAGCCACACGTGGCTCGCCCCAGTCAATCACACGGCGTGCAGGAGTGGTACGATAAGGTAGAGAGCGCGACTCGCGCACTCGGGGCATCTATCCAGTACCCCGAAGACACACGTACGCTACTTCGGCAGGCGGGTTACGTCGACGCTCAGCACCAAGTCATCACCCTGCCTTTCTACCGGCCAGCACTCGACGAAAATTATGAGTCTGCACTTTCGCGGCAACTACGAGTGTAAGCAGAACGGCTTGCGCCCCATGATCGGCGTTGAGCGTACCGGTCCTACACTTGAAGCTGACCAGATCCGCGCAGATGCATGACCTGGCCGAAAATCCAAGCATTCGAGAGCCTCAGCCTCTGGCCCTTGTCCAAACACCTTCACATGAATCTTGAACAAGTCCGCAATCTGTGTGACAGAGCTAGACTCGATTTCGAAGAAGCGGATTCCCCGTTATACTACAATTTGTAAGCAGGTCCTCTGCATATGGAAAGATTGACATGACATGCTCTGATACTTACTCCAGGCACATCTGGACGGCACGGAGACCAGATTTTGAACAGCGGCGATAGCGTCCTTAGCATTTCGAGCGAGGTGTCGGGCGTACGGAATATACCCTTTGTGGGAATCGGCGCATATATGGATGTACTCCTAGCGTTCAAGTTCGGGCGGTACCTTGGGACATAGACAGGCTTTAGCCAGATCACGCTGAATGAGTACTTGCATCTGTAAAAGGTTCAACGGCCCGCTCGCGCTACACTGGAAGCCTCGGATTCTCGCATACGGCATTTAATTGATCCTGGCTTGGTAGATCGGTGCCTTCCGCCTATCATTGACACGCTTCATTGCGAAAGTCTAATTTCTGAGCAATCACGCCCTCTTGACACTGCCAACAGGATCTCACGGTCTCTGCGTTTCGGAGATCGCCCCGCACGGACTCTGCAATCCAATGCAGTGATAGAACAGACATGTGTGGCGTGCAGCTCAAGCATGCGGCGGCTGAAGCAAGCTCGGGCTCAGGCTCTCGGATATCGGAGGAGGCCCGGCTGGAAATCGCATCGGGCAGGTGCAACTTCCGCGTTTGACTCCTGCTATTGTAGCATCTTCATGAGTAGCCACGCATTCTGGTCACCAAATTGGCGGCCTGGCGGCCGTACGCCGAGGTAGAAGAGATCTGCTGAACCGATGCGTGTTTCAAAGGGGCAGAAGGTGACAGCCCAATAATCCTCTGCCACCCCAGTCTCGCCGCGGCGTCAGCTGCAGCGCAAGCGAAGACGACGCAGCATTGGCATCGGTGTTGCGGAGGACCTTGATCAGAATTGATCTCTGTCGTAATCGTCAGCGCTGCTGAAAGTATCGAGAGGGCGCGGCGCGACGAATTTTACATTCTCACTCTGCTGCACGACCTGCGCCACCTTTCCGAGTCTCTCGTGGTTCGTCCAGTTCACTGTCCCGAACTTTGTGATCCTATCACCGGCTTTGAGACCAGCTTGATCTGCAGGACTATTTGGCACAACCGTGTTGACCTTCGCAAACGGCGGCTCAATCATCGACGATGATGCGCCACTTCCAAGTGCACTGGCGAGCCCATTCGTACCAGTCTGCGAGCTTGCGGAGCTGGCTTCAGCAACCTCGGCCGTCTTACCGGTAGCAAAGTGCTCTTGGACAGCGATTTCGACTTTGGACATGATGTCCTTGTAGTCGTTCTTCAGCCGGACGATCTGGGCGCGAGTTGTGCGGATCTGCGCCACATCGATGTCGGCGCGTGGGAAGCCATCAAAGGTCAAGAGCGGCGTGTCCATTTTGACGCCATGCTGCAAATTGTCAGCCTCGGCTGCAAGCGATATGACGGGAGATGGAGTACGGAGTCCAACACGGAGCCAAGAGCGGACAGTTCCGCTTCAAGGTTCTCTTTCCTTGTTATGAGTTGCTGAAGCGTGAGTTTCTCAGTTGCGCTATCAGCCGAGCGAGAGGAAGTAGGGCCGGAAGCTATGGTAGGCGCATGAAGATCGTCCATTCTGTAACCCATTTACGCGGCAGACTCCAAAGTGCGTCCACCAAGTGGCAAGTTCTGATATGTCTGCGCTGGAAGCAGCTCTCGAATCAGACCGGGTCAACAGAGTAAGTGCCGCTTCTCGAACGGGAAAAGTCCAAAATGGTTGCTTTCGAAGCTCAGCCCGGAGACTCAAGGTCATGCAATTCACTAGCTCTACGGCAAAAGGTGGCAGTGGTACGTCTGCTGCTGATGCCTCGCTCGGGATTGCTGTACGTTGCCCCGCAATAGAGGGTTTGTTCTGTTCGGTTCTCGGCATGAGGCTCAGCGGACCGCGGTTCGGCGCACATGGCTGGGGAGGCGAACTATCAAACTTCAACTCTTGAAGTCCCAAACACGTCGCTCGTACGGTCGCCGGACCACCACGGTGCGCGTACCACGTCCATCAATACGACGTTCATGTCTCGAGTTTGAAAATGGCTCGCTGTTTCTCTGAGCATCTGATGCCAGCATCCTTACGACTGTCGCGCATCACTCTTGCATCACAATGGCAAAGTCCATCCTTGGTCTTATCGGCATCCACTGCCGGATCAGCGATGTGACAAGCAAGGAGTGACAGCGGTGACAACTCCTGACGAGTCGAGGTCGCGATATCCCGTGGCGGAAGAGCTCATCCATGTATCCTCCGTATGCTTGCGCAAGGAATAGCGGGTCGGGACTTCTTCATTCGCTGGAGTCACTCGTTATATCGTCGAACTCCACACAGCAGCTAGCTGTTGCATGTCGACGTGATGAGTTCGTTGTTGCCGTAGCGAGGAACACTTCGGATGTCATGGCTGTCTTAATATACCTCGCTGGTCTCGCGCGTCCTCTCTTCTGCTCCCCTTTCTCTTCATCCCATCGACTCACATAGCACCATCATGCCTCCTTCAGCGATCAGCACTAGCCTCGAGAAGCTTCAGCAGCAGCTCGACGGCTCCACTCAAGGCCGCAAGATGGCGGATCTCGCGAGGGATACCAAGGACTACCATGATCCGAAGAACAGGATCACGACTGAATATGGCGTCAAGCAGACCAGCACTGGTGAGTATGCAGCTGATGGCCGTGACCACCACGCTGACAGCGTTACCAGACGATTGGCTCAAGGTCGCCACCGAGGACAAGACGGGCCCGATGCTTTTAGAGGATCACGCCGCACGCGAGAAGATCCACAACTTCGACCATGAGCGTATTCCCGAGCGTGTGGTACATGCTCGTGGTGCTGGTGCCTTCGGTACCTTCACGCTACACAAGAGCATGGAGAAGTACACCCATGCCAACGTGCTTACGGACACTTCCCGCAAGACACCGACGTTCTTGCGGTTCTCCACTGTGCTCGGCTCGAGAGGAAGCGCGGACACTGTACGGGACGTCCGTGGCTTTGCGGTCAAGTTCTACACCGATGAGGGCAACTGGGACATCGTCGGAAACAACATTCCGGTGTTCTTCATCCAGGATGCAATCAAGTTCCCGGACGTAATTCACGCCGGCAAGCCCGAGCCGCACAACGAGGTTCCTCAGGCCCAGACTGCCCACAACAATTTTTGGGACTTCCAGTACATGCACACTGAGGCAACCCATATGTTTATGTGGGCGCAGAGTGACCGCGCGATCCCTCGGTCGTACCGTATGATGCAAGGTTTTGGTGTCAACACCTTCTGCCTTGTCAATGCCAAGGGCGAGCGCTTCTTCGTCAAGTTCCACTTCACGCCCCATTTAGGGGTCCACTCCTTCGTCTGGGATGAGGCCCTCAAGCTTGCTGGCCAAGATCCAGATTTCCACCGCAAGGATCTGCACGAGGCAATCGACAACGGAGCTTACCCGAAGTGGGACTTTGGTGTGCAAGTCATCCCTGAGGCCGACGAGGACAAGTTCGAATTCGACATCCTTGACGCCACCAAGATCTGGCCTGAGGAGCTTGTCCCGATCGAGTACTTTGGTGAGCTTGAGCTTAACCGCACAGTTGATGAGTACTTCACCCAAACCGAGCAAGTTGCTTTCTGCACTGGACACCTGGTCCCAGGTATCCACTTTTCCGACGATCCGCTCCTCCAGGGCCGCAACTTTAGCTACTCAGACACCCAGATCACCCGTCTCGGTAAGAATTGGCAGGAGCTACCCATCAACCGGCCTGTCTGCCCGGTGATGAACAACAATCGCGACGGCGCATTGCGCCACACCATCATCAAAGGCCAGGTCAACTACTGGCCCAATCGATTCCAAGCCAACCCGCCTGCCAAGCCCCAAGAAGGCGGGTACGAAGAATACGCCGGGAAAGTTGCAGGCATGAAAGCTCGTCTCCGGTCCAAAAAGTTCCGTGAGCATTTCAACCAGGCGCAGTTGTTCTACAACTCGCTCTCGGAGCCGGAGAAGATGCACGTCCAAGCCGCCCTGGGCTTTGAGCTCGATCACTGCGATGACCCAGTCGTCTACGATCGCATGGCTGAGCGTCTAGCCGACATCGACCTCGGCCTCGCACAAGCCGTCGCCGAACTTGTCGGCGCACCTGTCCCGCAGAAAGCCGGCCGACCTAACCACGGCAAGAAAGCCAAGGGCCTCTCGCAGATCGAGATCGTCGCTCCGTCTGTTCGCGGGCCGACCATCGCTACCCGACGCGTAGCGATTATCATTGCCGACGGCTACGACCCGATAGCATACAACGGCATCGTCGGCGTGCTCAAGGGCGCCGGCGCCTTGCCTTTCACCATCGCGCCCCGTCGCAGCCCAATCTACGCGGCTGGCGAGGACAAGAGCAGCGGCAAATGTGTCAAGCCTGACCACCACCTCGAAGGCATGCGCAGCACGATGTTCGACTCCGTCTTCGTCCCTGGTGGCGCGGATAGCATTGCCACTCTCCGCAAGAATGGCCGCGCGTTGCACTGGGTGCGGGAGGCTTTTGCTCACCTCAAGGCCATCGGGGCTACGGGGGAGGCTGTCGAACTCATCAAGGACGCTTGCGAATTGCCGGGTATGGAGTTCAGTGCCTCTGGCGAGGTGCAAGACAGCTATGGTGTGGTCACGGCGGCGAAGATTGCACCGGAGAGCTTCAAGGAGACTTTGCAGATGGCGAAGGGAGCGAAGGATTTTGTGGATGCGTATACCTACGCCATTTCTCAGCACAAGAACTTCGAGAGGGAGTTGAAAGGCTTCCCTATGATGGTCGCTTACTAGATGTGACCGTTGATTCGGACGGGCGAGAATGTGATACCAAGGAACTTATGCAAAAAAACGGAATGGATGATAGAACACAGTCAGCCTTGGCATTAAGTCTTGTTCTTCCTCGTCGCAGAAATTGGGACAACGTGGCTACTTCATGCAATGGCGCGCCATGTGACACATGATTCGAATTAATCTACTGAAACGTTTGAGCAGTTGACTTTTGGCATGAGCTATGCCTGGTATGCATTGCTTTCGGATACAGTGGCTAGCATAATTTCGTCCGCCATACCCACGAACCAGCCTTGACTGTCCATGAAAACGCCCACACCTGCCCCAGTCATGCATCGCACACCTAGAAGAAAGTGTTCGGCCTGGTCGCAGCAAACACCTTCTTGCCCTTCTTCGGCAGCACACGATGCGGCAGCGGGAATTTGAGGTCCTTGGTAAGGAGCTGGCTGATGTACGGGCGACGGATGTCGTCCTTCTTCTCGACCTCGACGACCTTCAGGATGTGAATCGACCTGAAGCGCGAGCGGTGGCGGGCGGCCATGTCCTGGTACATGCTCTCGACGGCGTCGGTGCGGGACATCTCGCGGTACTCCTTGTACATGTTGTGGGTGCCGGAGCGGGAGTCGTAGCGAATCCAGATACCGAAGTTCTTCACCTTTTGCGGGTGCTTCTCCGAGAGCTAGAAAGTGTATCTGCGTCAGTATGCCGCCGCCGTCCTCTGCTTCTCTACTCTGCTGAAGAGCTCTTGCCAACACGCACCTTGTTCAAGCTCACAATCTCACCGTTGGCCTTCTTGACCTTCTTCAGCTTGGCGAGGAAGTACCAGAAGCGGCTCTTGGCGATGACATCGTTTGGGGCGAAGATGCGCATGCGGTAGAGCTTGGGGGTAGGGTTGCTCTCAGAGGGCAGGTGGCGCCCAATGACCTGGTATTCCTGCAGGCGACCTGTTCGCAGAGAACAGACATCAGCGCTGTCTTACGGATCAAATGTGTATGCGCATATGTGTGTGTCGGGCTATGATGGCCTCTACAGGCTTCTTTCTTTTCCTTGTATCTCTTCCGTGCTCTTGCAGCCCAGGGCATGTACGCGAGGCGCAGTGCGGTGCGCAAGGCCGGTGGAGGACGGTTTGTGCTTACCCATCTGGGACGGTTGTTAGCAGAAGACAGCGATACAATCAGTACAGACTCACTGTGACTGCTGTGCGATTGGCGAGGGCTGTCGGTTGTCGAATGTCGCTGACCGTCTGAAGCCAAAAGTTCGAGGTCGAAAACGCGGGTGCTCCTGTGGGTTGCGGGAGCGGGAACGGAAACAGCCGGCGCCAAGACCCGACTTCCTGCCTCAGGCCTGGATGCCTCGAGCTTCCAGCTCATCTCGACGCGAACGACTAACATCAAACATCGCGCAGCGGACACTATGGCGGACTCACCCCTGCTTTGGAGTGACTTCGCGCGCGCCATCAAAGAGGAGGACGGGTATCTGCTTGGATCAACGATCTGTCCGGAGCCCCCTGCGCGCGATCCAGCGCGGCTGTATGACTTCAAGCGCTCGATCAATGACCACAGCATCCAGACGGACTTGCAATATAAATTACGATACAACCCTGATCTTGACCTGGAAAAGACAGAAGCAATCACATGGATCGAGAT